>JAJRTI010000428.1 GCA_024278415.1 Planctomycetota bacterium
CAAAAGATAGATTGCACCGGCGTTGCGGCCAATCGCGATCCTGCGCGCGCGTTTGGCCGTATTGGCGATCCGGAGCGGCGCGCCCCATGCCCAGTGCACGCCCTCGCGAAGGCCGGCCCACGAGTCCCCGCGCTCCCACGAACGATCGAGCGCAACCGCGGCGCCCTCGACCGCGGCCAGTGGAAGCATCGTGCCGCCTGGCATGCGCCGGCTCGCGGGAGAGGCGTCGGGCCACGCAGGCGAGCGCACCACGCGGCTCACGCCAACACCGCCAATGGACACCACGTCTCCGTTCCGCACCCCGCGCACGACCACGTTCTCGCCATGCACGCCTACAACCTCCGCGTCGGCCGTCCGGCCGTTCACGCGGACCGTCTTGCCGCGCAGGTTGCGGAACGGCGACGTGACGTTGATCTCGACCGGCCCGGCGCTGTCCACGACGAGCCTGAAGCTGAGGCCCCGGCCGGGCGCGGACGTGTAGCCCTCGGCCCGAGCCGCCACCCCGCGGCAGAACGTGAGCGCGCGCGTCCGGCCGCACAGCACGCGCACGCGGGCGTCGCCAATGGGCTGCACGTACCGCGCGAGCCCATCGCTCGGCGTGTAGAGGCCCAGCCGCCGGCCGCGATCGGAGCCGAAGACGCGCAACGTCTCGACCGTGCGCAGGCCGTCGCGCTCGTAGCCCGCGTGCCAGCGCTCCAGCGCGCCGCGCAGCAACTGCGCCAGCAGAGCGTCGCCTGTCTCCACGTAGCAAAGCGCCGCCGCGGCCAGCAGATCCTCCGTGCCCCGCCAGCTCACGGAGCCGAACGATTCCCGCGCGGAGTCGCCCTGCGCCAAGAAGGTGGGATCGATGTTGTCCGACGTGTCCGGGTCGGAGGTGTAGACCGCGAGGCAGCGGTAGACGATGCTGCGCCACAGCGCGAGCGCTTCGGCCGCCATCGCGCGCCTGGCCGCGTCTGGATCATTCGCGAAGACGTGATGCAGCGGCAGCAGAAACTCCGTGGCCGCGCGCGCGGCTTTTGCCGACGACGCGGCCGGCTGGGTGAAGTCGCTGCCGCGGGTCGCCGCGCACTGCCGCGTCCATCGAAACACGCCGTCCACGTAGCGCAGCGCGTCCGCGTCCCGCGTGTGCTGATACATCGCGAGCGCGGCCGCTCCAACCCGCCACGTGGCCGGGCTGCGGTCCGTGGCCGCGGCCTGGCCGCCGTAGAGATCCTCGTACCGGCCCTCGACCGGGAATCGCCAATGGATGCGTTCCGCGCCGGGTTTGCCCTCCCGAACGGCCTTCGCCTTCAGCGCTTCCCATTGCCGCCGGAGCATGCGTTTGCGCGGCTCATCGTGCGAGCGTAGCAGATTCAGCACGCCGCGATAGCTCCCGGTGGGCCACGCGGCTTCGTCCGTGAAGTAGAGCGCTTCCGGCGCGAGCGACGCCTTGCGCGCGCGGTGCATCAGCTCCGCGCGTGTGTGGTCGTCGGGCACGAATGCCTCACGGGTCGGCAGCCAACCGACCTCGATTCCCCCCCGATTGGCCGGCAGCAAGCCGGGGTAAGTCGCGCGGATATGTTGGAGCACAAACGCATTGGGCGCGCCGGCCGCCGGCAAGTCGGTCGAGTAGATGAGGCGACACTGGCTCTTCGTGCGGCCCGAGGCCATGAACGCAAGCGCGCCGGCGTCCATCCCCACGGCCACGCGCTCGGCCGCGCGGTCCGTGCTTCGGGAGTGCTGGAACTCGAACGCCGCGAACACGCCCGCGGCTGGATTCCACAGCCCCGCAGCCGGCACGGGACACGCGGCCAGCGGCACAGGCTTGAGATCGCCTCTGCTCGCGGGAAAAGGATCCGCACTCGGCAGCAGCGATTGCACGCCTCCGCGGTAGAAGATCCGGGCCGAATCCATGCGGCACGCGAGGAAACGCACTTGGGAGTCCGTCGCAGCCACATCGAACGAGACGAACGGGAACGGCTCGTCGCCCACGAGCGCCACGCGAACAACGACGCCCGGCTTGGCCGACCGAAACACGATTGCGCCGGCTTGCTGATCCTTGCTCACCACGGACTTGACCTGGCATCCGGCCGCCGCGACGGCGACGTGCGCGACGGCCTTGCCCGCTCGCGCGTCGAACAGGCTGAAGCCGTCCGCGTTGCCGTCCTTCAGTTGCACCACGAGCTTCGTCGCCGCGTTGGCCAGCTCAATGCGGCCGGGGGACTCGACCACGCGGACCGCGGCCGCGGCCTGTAGCGCGGCGGCGAGGACCGAAGTGCAGACGAACAGGTGCTTCGGTTTCAGGGTCATGCTGGTATCTGCTCTCCCGCTACTAGTGTCGTGTCATGCCTGTATTGTCACACCGCTCGCAGCGCAGCTCCTGTCGCTGTGTCCGCTGCGCGGTGGATGCGACCTGCTCTGGGGTGCGTGGCCGCAGGCGCTGGAGGAACACGACGCGACTGCAAGCGGGCTACGTCGCGCTTGTAGTAGGCCCGTCAGGGCCTTCCGCTCGGGTGGCGATGCGCCATCGGAGCAGAGGGCGCCCTTACGGTCGCCACTACGAGCGGGTCGCTCCCGCGGTCGCACTGCGGTGGCGCCGTGTTCGACACCTCAGCCATGACACGACACTAGAGCCAGGCCACTGCCATGTTTGAGCGCAGCGAAGAATCTCCATGTCGAGACGCGCTCGGCCTCGTGAGGTTGAGATTCTCCACTTCGCTTTGCTCGTTCAGAATGACAGCGTTGGTGGCTCAGAATGACGGCCGTTGGGGTTTTTCTCCAGGCCCAAAGTCCGCCGTACGGCGGACAGCTTCGGCTGCGAGCGACGTATCACGGCCGCACGAAGTAGTTGAACGAATACTGCCGACGGCCTTCGTACACCAGATCCCCGCGCTTGCGCAGCGCCTTATACGCCGGCCGGCGCATGGCCAGCGGCACGCCGTTGGGCACGGACTCGCCCTTGGCCTCGTGGCAGCCGATGCAGCCCTTGCGCTCGCCGCCGCGCACGTAGTTGAACGCAGTCTCGTGCACGAGCGTGTTGCCGTCCAGGTCGGCCAACTCGAAACGGAACGGCGTATCCGCGGGCACTTCCACGTAGAAGGAGCCGTCCTTGGCCAGCGGCACGTCTGCAAGCACGCGTGTCTGGAACCCGCCGTTGCCGTTGATCGCGAGCGGCATCTGCACGGCCTCGAGCACGCGCACGACCGCGACCCGATCGCGGTCGAAGGGCAGGTCCGAGTTGAACACGGACTGGCAGTACACGTAGCCCGTGGTTTGCGGCCGGCGCTTGGGCACGGAGATGACGCGCGGCTTGTCCCGCGGCGCGATGGACACGGGGTCCACGTCGCTCACCGCGGGGTCGTCGTACACGAGGCGCAGCTCGCGGGTGCGGAGGTTGAGCAGGTAGAGCCCGTACCCGCTGTAGCGGGTGTCGTACCAGGGCGCGTGCGACACGAACACCCAGTCGCCGCTCACCGGATACGGCGAGGTAAAGCGGCCGATGGGGTTCTGGTCGTCGAAGTTGTGGATGTACACCTCCTCGCCGCCGGCCAGGTTCATGATCTCCGGGTAGAGGGGCATCTCGCAGTCGACTGGGCTCTGCGCGGGATCGACGACGGTGAGGCCCGAGGGCGTGACGCACACGAGCCGGCCATCGGGCAGGATGCGAGGGAAGCTCACCGAGACGCCGACCATGTCCCGCGTGCGCGGATACGCGGTGGTCTGGTATTGGTTCGCGTAAGGCAACGGCAGGAGCGTGCTGTAGAAACCGCCGCGCATGCTGCCGTAGTAGAGTTGGTCTTGCGTGCCGTCCGGGAGCACCGCGCGCAGGACGGTCTCGATGCGGCCCAACCCGGTAGCTTTGTCGCCCGGCACAGCGCCGGGGCCGCCGTCTTGGCCGTAGAAGCGATAGCTCGCGTAGAGCACGCGGCCGTCGGGCAGCACGTACGGATCGAAGTCGGAGTTGGGGTTGAACGTGATCTGTTGGAGATTTCCCCCGTCTGCGTCCATGACGTAGAGTGCGCGGGATCGTTCCTGGTGGTAGAACTCGCGGTAGCCCGTGCGGTCGGAGCAGAAGACGATGCGCCCATCGGGCAAGTAGTAGGGATCGACATCGTTGCAATTGCCGCGCGTGAGCTGGCGCAAGCCGGTGCCGTACACGTTGATCTCGAAGATGTGGAAGCCGTCGGTCTTGCGGTGGCGCCGCATGGCGAAGAGGATTCGCTTGCCGTCGTATGAGACCTCCGCGCCTTGCACCGCGCCGTTGGTGAGGTTCGTGAGGTTCTTCAGCACGCCATCGGGCTGCGGGGGCGAAAGGGTGAACAGGTTCTCGCCCCAGGCATACCACGGCACGCGGGGAAACGGATACGAGTCGCGAAACCCGAGGTTGGACTCGGTGCGCTGCTTGGCCTTGATGAAGGCGATGGCCTTGGGCAGCTTGGGGGGGGCGGACGCGGCCGGCTTCCATGTGCCATCGATCTTGCTCACGGCCTCCTCCGCGGCCATGCGCACGATGAGCACGGGGTAGCGGCGGCTCAGGCTCACGAGCGCGTCGCGGGCGGGCTCATGGCGCATGTCGCCCAGCGCGCGCGCGGCGCCGTAGCGCATGAGGTAGTGGTCGCGGCGCAGTTCGCGCATGAGGATCGCAGCGGCCTCGGGCCCGCCGATGGAGCCGATCGCTTCGACCGCGGCGTACGCGACGCGGATGTTAGGCGTGCCTGGTTCGGGGTTCGTGGGTACCCGCACGTTGCGTTTCAGGCGCTTGTTGCGGACGTATTTGAAGTAGAGCGTCGGCTGCCGGCGGTTGGGGCCGCCGCGGCTCACCTCCCAGAAGTCGTTGTCGCCCTTGGGGAGCTGCGCCGCGAGCGCGTCGAGGCTGGCCGGATCGGCGATGCGGCCCAACGCGCGCGCGGCCCAGTAGCCGGCGACCTGGTCGGGCGAGCGGAGCAGCAGCTCCAGCTCCTCCCGCGCGGCCGGGTGGGGGTATTGGTACAGCGCCCAGGCCACCAGGCGCGTCTGTTGTTCGGGCAGCATCAATGCCCGGCGCAGCAGCCCGGGCTCCCGTTGCGCCGCGCGCGCCAGCGCGAGCGCGGCCTGCGCGTTGGGCTGCTTGCGGAAGCGCTCTATGAGGACGTTGGCGCGCGCCTCAACAGCGGGAAGTGCCAGAAGAATCAGCACAATTCTGAGATGCTTCATTGGGGTACTCTCGTTGCGTTTGCCTGTGACGCCGGACCTGCGAATGACCAATGACTACTGACTACTGACTACTGACTACTGACCACGGGCCGCCGAGCGCACCAACTCAATCTCACGAACCGCGCGGCCGGCCTCCCGCCGGATCATCCAAATCACGTCTTGTTGCTCGACTTGTTTGAGCGCAGGGAGCGACTGAGGCGACTGGATGAAGCCCAGCCCCACGACGCTGCCTTGGCGCACGTCGCGCGGCGAGTCGGGGTTGGTGGCCAGTTCTTCGAGCGCTAGGCGCGCCTCATCGGTGCCGATGCGACCGAGGGCCATGCACACGTAGCCCAGCCAACGCACGGTCTGGCTTTGGCGCTGGCGTTTGCCGTCGATGACGCGGAACGAAACGGTATGCTTGCCCGACGCGGCGGCGGTCGAATCGGAGAAGGGGTAGCCCGCCTGGACCACGGCCACCATGGGCGCGACCGCGTCCGCGCAACGGAGGTGGCCAAGGGTGAGCGCGGCGTAGATGCGCACGGTGATGCACTCGTGCCGCAATAGCGGCACGAGCCGGCTCGACAATGCTGGGTCGTCCGCGACGTAGCACATCATCGTTAGCAGGTACGCGGCGCCACCGAAGCCCTCGCGCAGGAAGCCCGGCACGACGATGCAGCGCAAGTCGTCGAAGTGCGGCTTGAACGCCTTGGGGATGCGAGCCTCAATGTCTTTGCCTTCGAGTTCCGAGAGAACCAGATCCACCAGCATGGGGCCTTGGCCGGTGCGCCGGATCAGGTTCGCCAGGACGCGGTGCAGCGGCTTGGGCCGATAGCGGAAATCCTCCGTGCGCGAGCCGCTGTTGATGAGCGAGCCGAATTGCCGCGCGAGGTACGGCACAAACGGCGCGAGCTTCGTCGTGCGGATGCGGTCGAGGCTGAGCATGAAGTCGAGCGAGCGCCGGCGCCGGAAGCCTTGGATGAGCGCGGCCTCCGCGTCCGGGCCGCGCCGCCGGCCGAGCGCCCACGCGGCCGCGTTGTCGCCCGCGCGGGCCCGGGCGAGCAAGTAGGGCATGGCCTTGTCCGAGCCGACGCGGTCGAGCGCCTCCATGAGGTATTGCCGGGTCTTAGGGCCGAGCTGCGGGTTCTTCTGAAGGCGGTCGAGCAGCGCGGCCTCATTGTCTGGCGTGGCCATGCTGCGCAACGCCCGGGCCGCGGCGAGGCGAGCAGCCGCGTCATCGCCGGCCACCTGCGCGAAGAGCGCGGCCTGCTTCTGCGCGAGCGTTGTGCCCTTCCACCACGCGTCCCACGCGGCGCGGCTCGCGGCCAGGCTGGTCTGCGCGGTGATGCGCTGGAGCGACAGGTGCGCTTGCCTGCGAATGGCCCAGTCGCGGTGGCCGAGCAGGCCGATCAGCGCGGGCACGCACCGGTGCGTGCCGCACAGGCTCAGCGCTTGCGCGGCCTCGCGCACGACGAGTGCGTCGTCGTCCCTCAGCAGGCGCAGCAGTTCCGGCTCGAACTCTTGGAGCCGCAGGTGCGCGACGCCTTGGAGCCCTTCCAGGCGGTATTCCGCGATTGGGCTCTCCATGCGGCGGCGGAACCGCGCGAGGTCTTGGCTGAGCGCGTCGGGCACGATGGGCGCCGGCCGTGCGACGCACATGGCGGCGGCGAAGGCCACGGCGGCAAGGAGGTGCTGGTTTCTGAGCATCACAACTCGCTCCGGGGCCTACGTCCAGGCCCGTGTTACGACGCCTTCCCGTTCAGATGTGCGGCGATATACTGCCGCAGACGATTGCGCGCGGCGGCAGGCAGTGAGGTGAACGCGATTCCGACGTCGAACTCGCCAGGGCCAGTGGGTTTGCACCATGCCACTTGGCCGCAGATGGGCACGGACTCCGGATCGCCGCGAAGCTGGAGGTCCATTTCCACGTGCACCTTGGGCTCCAGCGGCTGTTTGAGCGCGACGCAACACATGCCGCTGAGGCTGAAGTTGCGGGTGACCGTGCGGATCTCGCGGAAGAAGCGCATGAGCAGGCCCACGCGCATTCGGACGAAGCATTCGTCGTCGATGCGCACGAACCGGCGCTCCTTGGGCCCGCGCTTCATGACCGGCTCCTCGACGAGGGCGTCCTTCGGAAACACCTTGCGCATCTCCAGCAGCATGGAGGTCATGCTGGAGAACCGGTCGCCCGGCTCCTTGGCCATGGCGCGCATGACGAGCGCGTCGATCGCGGGCGCGATGGACGGCTCGTGCCGCGACGGCGGCGGCACTTCGCTGTTCAGGTGCGCTTGCAGCCGCTCCTCCCGCGACTCCGATCCGAAGGGGCGCACTCCAGTGAGCACCTCGTACATGGTGACGCCGAACGCATAGATGTCCACACGCGCGTCCACGGACTGCGCGCGCACGATCTCGGGCGCCATGTAGCCGGGCGTGCCGGACCGCGTGTCGCGGGTGCGATCGGCAAGGCGCATGGGCAGGGTGAGGCTGAAGTCGATGATCTTAGGGGAGCCGTCCTGGGCGATCAGCACGTTCTTGGGGCACATGTCCCGGTGGATGAAGCCGCGCTCGTGAATGTGCGTGAGCCCCCGCGCGATTTGATACAGGATCGGGTAACAGTATTTCTCGACCAGGGGACTGCCGTCCCGGATGAGCCACGCAAGTGGCGACCAATCGAGCAACTGCGCGGCGATGAAGTACGTGTCCTTCCACGAGCCACACTCGTACGTGTGCAGGACATTGTCGTGGTCGAACTGCACCGCGATCTCGCCCTCCCAAGGCGCGTGCATGCTCTGCAAGTGGTTCGCCGTCTTCTGCCCCGTGGCGTTGAGCACCTTCAACGCTACTTCCAGGTTTTTCGACCGGTCCTCGGCTCGATACACGAGCGCCATGCCGCCTCTGGCGATCTGCTCGATCACATGGTACGCGCCGACCGACTTCGGTACAGGTTCGTTCATCAGGCATAGCTCTCCAACCTGCACAATTAGGGTGAATGGCCCCCCAGGCTCAGTGGGGCGCCATTATTCCAACTCCGGCGCTCCCCGTCCAGTCCCCTCCCCCCACAAGTTCGAACTCGATGCCCCCCTCGCCTGCTCGCCGCCTGAACGCGCCCACGCTTCGCCGCGCACCATTGGGACGCAGCAGGCCGTAGAAGTCGTGCTTCACGAGCGCGGTGTGCGCGTCGGCGATGCCCAGCTTGTTCAGCTTCTCGCCGGGCTTGAGACGATAGTCGAACGCGCTCGCCGCGACGAACCCCGGCTCCGCATCGAGCGGCTTCATGCCGGAGCCGCGGTACGAGTAGTCGTTCTTGCACGCGGCCGCGGTGCGCGGGTGCGCGGCCATGGCGCAGCCGAGGACGAGGTTGTTCACTGCGGCCGCGCCTCGGTCTTGCCCGCGGTCCGCGAGCGGTTGCCATCGCGTGCGCCGGTCCGGCCCGCCTTCGAGTCCGATGAAGATGCCGTCCGTGCCCTTGCGGCCGAACCAACTCGGCCAGTCGCACCACTTGCCGTCGATGGTGTTGTTGACCGCCCACGTGCGGCCGGTGCTCCAGTCGAGGATGTTCCAGCGGAACCAGACGTCGCCCGGGCGCATGCCGACGAACAGGTTGTTGCACACCAGATTCGGCCCAGGCGATGCCTCGATGCCGATGCCGAAGCTCCAGTTGTTGGTGATCAGGTTGCCTTCGAGCCGGTTGTTGTAGTGCTCCCAGTCGAGCCAGATGCCCGGGCCGAAGCCGTCCGCGATCTCGTTGTAGCGGATGACCGCGCCGGTGAGCCGGAAGAGCTTCATGCCGCCGGAAGCCCAGAACGGCGGGTACGCGGCCCAGTTCGTGCGCCGGATGACGTTGTACTCGATCACGAGCCGGCCGCGGCCGGGCGCGGTGGTGTTTTGGTTCTCCGGCGTGAGTTCAGTCGACGAGTGCTGCGCGCTGACGCCGGTGTGGCCGGTGTCGAGTACCCAGTTGTTGCGCACGATGGTTGGCGCTGCGCGTTGGTCGTGAGGGTTCGAGACCTTGAGCCCCGACACTTCGCTTTCGCGCAGGAGACAGCCTTCGACGAGGCAGCCTGCGCCTTTCACGGAGACGAGCGCGCGCTGCTGGAACTGCGCGCCGTGGCGCACCTCGAACCCGCGCACCCGCACGAAGTCGTGCTCGCACGTGATGAGCGCGCTCCCGCGCACGGCGCGGTCCATGGCCGCGGTGTTGGGGTCGCGGTCGCCGGGCAGGCGCACGTACGTGCCCTCGTCCGGCTCGGATCGGAACGGCCCCAGCACGAGATACTCGGTGATGTGCGCCGCGGGCGCGATGCCCTGCGGCGCGGCCTCGGCCTGGGGCTTCACCGCGGTCGAGACGAATTGGTCGATGCCCTTGGGCGCCTGGAACTTGAAGCGCAACCTCTTGGGCCGGCGCGTGGTGTCGAGTTGGAACAGCAGGCGGTTCCAGCCCTGCCGCATGACGAGCGACTCGATGCGGTCGCCGCGCTGGCCGTAGTTGCGGCTGGGCCGGGCCGGGACGACTCTGATCTCCGGGGTCATGTGGACAACGCTGGGCAGGCGGTCGCCATTGCACCAGAGCCGGTAGAGGTTGAGTTGCGCTTTGAGTGACGACCCCGTCTGCCGGCCCGCGCGGAAGTCGCCGGGAACATCCACGCGTTTGGTGATGGGTTGCGGGAAGCGCGGGTCCCACTTTTCGTTGACTTTCTTGGGCTCGACCCACACGTATGCGAACGCGTAGTAGACCGCGTTCGGTGCGGCGTCGCCGGGCAAGTGCGCGAGATCGAGGAAGCCCTCGTCGTCGACGCGCACGCGCTGCCACGTGCGGCCGTCCAAGGCCTCGCCCTCGCTCGGCGCGGCGTCTGGCGGCACGCGGAAGCGGTTGGCCTCGCGGCTGCCGCGGTTGTGGCAGAACTCGCCGGGTTTCAACTCTTTGTAGTAGCTCCGCTCGACGAGAGCGTCGCCGTCGCAGGAGACCGTGCCCGGCTGCTGGGTCATGAAGTCGGCCCGATACACGCCCGGCGCGTCCGCGACCGGCTTCCAGGCTCCCTTGGGGTACAGGTCGTTGCCGGTGATGACCGGCATGCGTCCCTGTGCGTCGCGTGCGCCTTCGAGCACAATGGGCTTGCCGGCCTCGCCGCCGCGCTTGAACGTGACGCTCTCCCGATAGATGCCCGGCATGACGCGAATGACATCGCCCGGCTTGGCGCGGTCGACCGCGGCTTGGATAGTCTTGAGCGGCGCATCGGTTGTGCCGGGGTTGTCGTCGCTGGCCTTGGGATGGTGCTGATCCACGATGATCGTGGCCGCGGGCGACAGTTCGATGGCCGCGGGCCCGGTCGGCTCAGGCGGCTCCGGCCCGGGCTTGCCGGGCGCGTTGAAGTACCAATTCTTGATTTGCTCGGCCGGCTTGCCGATGACCCGCCGCGCGATGGCGTCGCGGCTCATGCCTTCGAGCCCGCGGATGCGCCCGAAGGGGTAGTTGATGATCCACCAGCCGGGCTTGTTGCTCGTGAGCCGGTTCTTCTCCGCGTCCCATGAGAGCGCCGCGTCCGTGTGCCCCAGCAGCAGGCGACGGCCCGCGGCGGTCACGACTGAGGGCTGGAGCCGCGGGTTGTCGGGGATGTTGGGCTTGGGCAGCGGCAGGCGCGCGGGCTTGCTGGCCTCGCCGGCGAACACGCTGAAGGTGAGGGCGAATAGGCAGAGAAGTCGTGTCGTGTGGGTCATTCGGTTCTATCCTCTGTTTCCATTGCGTCGGTGCTGCGAGCGTCTGTGGTAGAGCCGCTCGGTGGAACCGCCTTCCTCTTCGAAGGCTCTCGCTTGGGCGTCGAGTTGGCGCGTCAGCAGATACAGGCAGAGGTTGAGCAGCGACAGCACGCCGTTGGCTGCGAGCGTGGCCGGGAGCGCGTCGCGCGGCGCAAGCGAGCCGAGGAGCGCGCCCGGGCGGCCCGGGCGGCCCGGAGACACGGACCCACACGGACCAGCATGGACGCCGCCTGCCTCGCCGGAACCCGTCCGTGCCGGTCCGTGTAGGTCCGTGTTCTGCTCCGTGTTCCTCGCGCGCTTCACCTCGTCGGCCACCCAAGCCCGGAACTGTTGCAGCGTCGCGCAGCGCAGCGCCTTGAAGCGCGTCAGCGCCGGATGGTTCGGGGGCCACTGAGGAAGTCCATGATGCCGCAGGAAAGCTTCGTAGTCGCCCTGCAACTCATCGAGGCTGCCCCGCGCGATGCCGGTCAATTTCATCTCAATCTTCTTCGATGTGCCCGAATCCATGCTTCCTTCGGCGATATTGCGGGAGCCGCTCCGCGCGGCCTGCACCATTTGGTCGTGTGTGCGGCTGCGCCGATCCACGTACTTCTCGCAGAACAGCACGGTGATATCGTAAATCAGCTCGGCGATTCTCCACGTCTTGGTGTTCCGATATCCGCCATGCTTGGGAATGAGCCCCTCCTCATCACGCGCGCCCCCGGCCTGTGCGTGGCCGGGTGTCCGTGCCGGTCCGTATCCGTGCGTGTTTTTCGCCATGTCCTTCCCTCGCCAACGACAAAGCAACAGCCTAACGTTACGAGATCGCCCTTCCATCGCGACATTGTATGGCGTATCATCGTCCCGTCAACCTGCGACCTGCAATCACAAGGCGCCCCCCCCATGAGCAAGACCCTTTTCCGAAGCGCCGCGCTGGCCGCGGGCCTCGCCCTGGCGTGTGCGACGGCCGGCGCGGCAGGCTATCGCACATCCGTAGGCAGCGGCGACGACGCGATCCCACTGGTGGTCGTCAGCGGCTCGCCCTACGAGATGGGCGTGGCCCTCGGCGCGCTGATGAAGGCTGAAACCCGGGCGCTGCTCGGACGATTCCTCGCGGCCGCGCAGGCCGCATCCCCCAAACGCCACAACAACCGCGTGCTCGATCGCGCGTGGCTGTCGATCTCGCCGCACATGAGCCAGCGCTGCATTGACGAGATGCGCGGCGTGGCCAAGGGCGCCGGGGTGCCGTTCGTGCTCGTGCGCCGCGCGCACATGATCCCGGCCGTGTCGGACTACGCGTGCAGCGGGGCCGCGCTGTGGGGCGCCGCGACGCGGGACCGGGGCTTCTATCAATTCCGCAACCTGGATTACACCATGCGCGGCGGCCTCCAGGATTACCCCGCGGTCGTGGTGTACGTGCCGGACAAGGGCATCCCGCACGTCAACGTGACGTTCGCGGGCGTGATCGGCTCGAACACGGGCATGAACGCGGAGGGAATCGTGCTGACGGAGATGGGCGATTCGCCGGCCCGGGATTACCCGTTCGACCTGAACGGCAACCACTTCATGTTCATGTTCCGCGACCTCCTGTACGATGCGCACAACCTGGACGAAGCCATCGCCATGATCCAGAAGACCAAGCGCATCAAGAAGTATCATTTCATTGTGGGCGACGGCAAGAACAAGCGAGCGGTCAAGATGGTGGCCCACGCGCCCGACCTTGTCATTTGGCCGGACAACGACAATCGAGACGAGGCCGCGCCGAACATCCGCAAGGGAGTCGTGTACAACTTCGAGGGCCGCAGCACGGTCGGCTGGGAGCACGTCAAGCGCAACTACGGCCGGTTCGACGCGGAAGCTACGATCCAACTCTCGGCCAGCGTGGCCTCCCTGGGCGGGAACCTCATGAACGTTGTATACGACGCGGCCCGCCTTCGGTTGTGGGTGGCCTACGCGCACAAGCGGGAATGCGCGTTCCGCCGGGCTTACGTGCCCATCGACCTGAAAGCCTACCTGGACGTGTCCAAGGTGCCTGCTGGCGCGGTGGTGTTCCGCGGGAGGTAGGCCGCGGTCTTTCAAGCCACTCGCGGCGGACGGCCTGCCGCGCCCGGCGCGCTGGGCGTGGCCGTCCCGCGCGAGTCGCTGACGCTTGCTGCGCGGCGAAGCGGCCAAAGAAGTTGAAGTCTCACGCACCCTCTGCCACTCGGAGGTTCTATGAATCCCTTTTCCCTATCCGCCTGTGTTTGGGGCAGTGTCTGCCTTTCTGCGTTGGCCGCGCCGGCCAATCTGCTCACCAACGCCGACTTCGCTGAGGGGCTACGCGGTTGGCAACTGGCCGGCGGCGCGCGGTGCCAGGCGAAAGTCATCGACGCCAACATCGGAGGCTTCGCCAAGGCCGCGCGGCTGCGCGTGACGCATGCGCCGGGAGCCAAGCCCTGGTCCGTGGCCATGCGACAGAACGTGGACGCGTTCATGGACAAAGGGGATCGGCTCGTGCTTCAAGTATGGATGCGCAGCCCGGAGCAGTGCAGGGCCGCGCTCTATCTCGAAGTCGGGAAACCGCCCTACACCAAGTCCTTCTGGAAGTCGATCCGGCTCTCGCCGGAGTGGAAGGAGTATCGCATTGAGGGCAAGTGCCTCCAGGACTTCAGCCCCGGGGAGGCGCAGCTCGGGTTCCACCTTAGCTACGTGACCGGCACGATCGAGATCGCCGGCATTCGGCTCTTCGACCTGGACCGGAACGCGCACGCGACAGGCGCACGCCCGACCGTGAAGACACCGCAGAGCCTGATCGTGAACGGCGACTTCTCACAGCCGCTCAAGGGCAACTGGGGCATGATGGACGGCAAGCGCATCAAGACCGAACGGATCGACGCGCAGGCCGGGCCATACACAACGGCCCTGCGGCTGACGTGTAATCCCGCTCCGGGCGCGAGTTCTTGGTCGCTGCAACTCGGCCAGAAGTGCCAGGGCTACGTGCGCCGGGGCGATGCGGTCTATTTCCGCGCCTGGTTGCGCAGCCCGGACCGCTGCTCCGTTTCGTTCATCTACGAGCAAAGCCAGCCGCCCAACACCAAGTCCATCAGCCAAGAAGTGAAGCTGAGCCCGGAATGGAAAGAGTACCGCTTCATGGGCCGCGCGCGGCGGGGCTTCCGGCCCGGCCAGTCGCAGGCCAAGTTCTTCCTCGGCTACGACAAGGGCGTGGTCGAGGTGGCCGGCGTGCGCGTGGAGAACTACGGCGAGGCCAAGGGCCACGTCTTCGACCAGACCATCGACTACTGGGGCGGGCAGGCGCATAGCGACGCGTGGCGCGGCCCCGCGCTCGAACGCATCGAGAAGGTCCGCAAGGGCGACCTGGTCATCGAGGTCGTGGACGCGAACGGCCGGCCGGCGCCCGGCGCGCAGGTGCGCGTCGAGCAGAAGCGCCACCGCTTCCGGTTCGGCTCCGCGGTCGCGGCCGCGGCGCTGATAGACAAGAAGAACCCGGACAACCTGCGCTACCAGAAGGAGGTCGAGCGGCTCTACAACGCGATCGTGTTCGAGAATGACCTCAAGTGGCCCGTGCAGAGCAAGTGGCGGCTGCAAAGCGTGGAGAAGGCCATCCAATGGCTACGCGCGCGGGACATCGCGGTGCGCGGCCACTGCCTGTTGTGGGGCAGCTACCGGCACCTGCCGCGCGCGGTGCGCAAGCTCCGCGGGGACGCGCTGCTCCAAGCGTGCAAGAAGCACGTGACGGACTACGCGACCCGCATGCGCGGCAAGGTGTACGTGTGGGACGTGGTGAACGAGGCGCGCACGAACACGCAGGTGTGGAACGAGATCGGCTGGGAGAACTTCGCCAACGCGTTCCGCTGGGCGCGGGCCGCGGACCCGGACGTGCGGCTGTGCTACAACGATTACAGCATCGTGAACCAGGGACGGCGGCGGCGCAAAGGCGTGGCCGAGCGCATCCGGTATCTTCTCGACCACGACGCGCCGCTCGACGTGCTCGGCATCCAGGCGCACATGGGCCTGCCGCTCACGCCGCTGGACCAGGTGCTGAGCATCCTCGACGAGTGGGCCGCGTTCGGCAAGCCGTTGGAGATCACCGAGTTCGACGTGGGCTGCCCCGACGACAAGGTGCACGGGCAGTACGTGCGCGATTTCATGACCGCGGTCTTCAGCCACCCCCAGGTCGAGTCGTTCATCATGTGGGGCTTTTGGGAGGGCCGGCACTGGCGCGCCAAGGACGGCGGCCACATGTTCCGCCGCGACTGGTCCAAGCGCCCGGCCCAGGACGCGTTCGAGGATCTGGTTTTCAACCAGTGGTGGACGAAGTGGTCGGGCAAGACGGACGCGCGCGGTGCGG
>JAJRTI010000429.1 GCA_024278415.1 Planctomycetota bacterium
AGTTCAGCGGCGAGCAGAGCGGTGTGCGCATGGAGCCCCTGTCGCTCGCGGATACGGACTACACGATCATGGCGTGGATTCGGCCCGCGGAGATACGCTTCCAAGGCGAGCAGTACATCGTGGGGCCCACGATGTGGAACCGCGTGTGTCTGAAGATCGCGAGCGCGCGGCTCACGCTGTTCCATCGCTCGCCGAAGAACCATCGGCTCGCCGCGTCGCCGCGGGAATTCACCGATGGTGTGTGGTATCACGTGGCCGGCACGTTCAGCCGGCGCGACGGCATGGCGCTCTACATCAACGGCCAGCTCGTCGCACTTGACACAACCATCACGGAACCGGCAAAGTATCCCGTCGCATTCATCGCCGCGAGCGGCGACGGCTCGACGCGAGACCCCAGCGACCTGACCGGCTGTTTCAAAGGCGCGATCGACGACGTGCGCATTTACACGCGTGAGCTATCATATGGCGAAGTGCTTGAAGAGGCTCAGCGCCGCTGACTGGTCACTGGTCATTGGTTACTGACCACTGCCTACTGGCCAACTACTCACTGCCCCCCTTCCAGGAGTCCCCACACTTGCCCGTCATCGACATCCACGAACACTGCATCCTCAAGCCTGGCTTCATGCGTCCGGGAAAAGACTTCACCGTCGTCACCGCGGGCGAGTTGGTCGAGATCATGGACCGCGAGGGCATCGACCAGATGGTCGTGCTGCCTTGCACGTCGCCGGAGACGTTCCACTTTGTCCAGTCCAACGAGGAGGTGTTTCAAGCCGTTGACCAATATCCCGGTCGCTTCATCAAGTTCTGCCACGTGGACCCGCGGCTGGACATGAACTACATCCAGTACGACTTCGAACCGATTCTGAGCTACTACAAGTCGATCGGCGCGGTGGGCATGGGCGAATTGACTGCGAACTTGTGGTGGGACGATCCGCGTGTGCAGAACTTGCTGCGCGGCTGCGAAGCGGTCGGCTTCCCGGTGATCTTCCACATCGCAACCCAGGAGTTCAACACGTATGGGCTGATCACGGAGCGAGGCTTGGGAGGGCTGGAGCGAGCGCTCCAGCGCTTCCCCGAGTTGCGCTTGCTGGGGCACTCGCCTGGGTTCTGGAGCGAGGTGTCTGGCGATTGCGGAGCCGACCGCGGCGGTTATCCCAAGTCGAAGGTCATGCCCGGCGGCCGTGTGCCGCAACTCATGCGCGAGTACCCGAACCTGTTTGGCGACCTCTCCGCGGGCAGCGGTTGGAACGCGCTCGCGCGCGACCCGGAGTGGGGCTACGAGTTCATCGACGAGTTCCAAGATCGCTTGCTCCTGGGCCTGGACATCTGCTGGCCGGGCAACAATGCGTGCCAGTTGCTGGAGTTTTTGCGCAGCGCAATCGAGGAGAAGAAGATCTCGCAAGAGGCGTTCGACAAGATCATGGGCGGCAACGCGGTGAAGCTGCTGGAGTTAGGAGAGCACGCCCCTGCGTAGCCCACTTTTCCTGCCGGCGCCATTGTGGATAACTGGCAGGCTTCCTGTGGCTCAAGGCCCCCGCCGCCTGGCATGGTCCCACGTTCAGAGATTCTGTACCGCCCTTGGCCCCACCCAAAATACGGCTGCCACTACGGCATTCTGCTCACATGCCGCTCTGGGAAGGCTTCCGAATGGGAGGAAGGAGGTGGCGGACAGGACAGGGCTGGAAGGCCGGGCCCAATTGTTGATATCTCCGGTCCACGAAACATGGCGAGGGAGCTAAGTCTCTTGGTCCCATGCCCTTTGGACACAGGCGCCCAATCACTGCCCCCCTGCCTCCAGTCGCTTCAGTCGCTCCTTGATGTCGGGCCTTTTGGCTCCATACAGGAGCGCGTGCCGGTAGCCATCCATGGCATACTCGCGCTCGCCCATCGTCTCTGCGATCCGCCCCGCCAGATAGTGGGGTTCCCACGTGTACTCACCCAAACGCATGGCGCGGCCAAGATGGCGTCGAGCCGCGCGCAAGTCGTCCAAGGCGAGGCAACACAAGCCCGCGTACGCCTCAGATGCAGCCGTAGACCCCGCGCGTTCGAATTGGGCTAGCGCCGCGCGGGGCTGTCCGGCTTTGAGGAGCAGCTTGCCGAGCCGGAAGCGGGCCGACCGGTTCGTCGGCCAATGCGACAACAGGTCTTGCAGTACGCGGATCGCCTCGCTCGTCTTGCCCTGCTGCGCGAGCGTGTCGGCCAGGTTCGACTCCGCGATTGTGTCGCCCGGCCGCAAGCGGAGCGCAATCCTGAACATGCGCACACTCTCGTCGAGTTCGCCCTTGTCCCGCAGAATAAGGCCGATGCCGTTGCAGCTCCCGGCGCTCTCGGGCGAGGTGGGCCCTTGCACTTCGACCGCCTTCTCGTAGAGCGCGAGGGCTTCGTCGTATTGGCCGAGCCGGTGCTTGGCCGCGGCCAGATTGTGCATGGCTCTCGGGTGCAGGCGGAGGGGCCGGAAGATGCGCTCGATCTGCCCGGCCGCCTCACGGTAGCGGCCCTGTTCGAAGTAGTGGGCCGACAGACTCTCGTAGAGGCTGCTCACGTTGGGAGCGTCGCGGATGGCTTGCCTCCACAGATGGGCCTCGTCTTGCCAGCTTGGGCAGCGCGCCAGCGTGAGCGCAGCGAGCGCGAGCGCCGCGGCGCCAAAAAGAGCCGGCCGAGCCGCGCGGTGCAGCCAAGCCGCAAGAAGCAGGCACGGTGCGAAGCCCGCGACGAACACGTACCGATCGGCAACGGTCGTGCTAGTTGGGAACAGAAAGGTAGACGTGGGCGCCAGAGCCAAGCAGAACCAAAGCACGCTGAACCCCAGCAGCCCCACCCGACGTTTGCGCACCGCGGCCGCGCAAGCCGCCCCAAGCCCCAACAGGATTCCCCACGCCACCGCCGCGTACGCAGGCGACGCAGGGAGCGGCAGCCGGCGCAGAGCGAGGCACACGGGCAACACGCAGAGCCGCGCGTGTTCCGCGAGCGCATAGAGACCGTACGATGCGTTGCTGAGCCACGTGCCGCCGTGAAGCGGCTTGATGATACCGTGCGCCGCGCCAACCTTCGCATGCACGAGCGCCGCGGCGCCAGCGACAATGAAAAGCACGACAAACAAGGCCACGCCACGCACGCACACGCGGCTGAGAGCGCCGGTGGCCAGCATGAGCGCAAGCAGCAGCGCGGGCAGTACGACTGCGGTCGACTTGGCGAACACCGCGGCGACACACAGAAGCAGCACGCCGAGAGCCCGCGGCCAGCCCGGCCAGCCCCTGCGCGCCCCGGCAGTGGCGAGCAAGAGTGCGGCAAACATGAGGAACGACGAAAGCACTTCCTTGCGCCCCGACACCCAGGCCACCGCCTCCACGTGCGTGGGGTGCCACGCATACAGCACCACGGCCATGAACGCCGTTGTCGGGGAGACGATCTGCGCAGCCAAGAGGTAGAGGAGCGCGCACGCAAGGCTACTAAGCACAACGTTGACCGCGTGGTAGCCTGCCGGCCGCATCCCCCACAATTGGTATTCGACCATGTGCATGAGCAGCCGCGTGGGCATGTAAGCTCCCTGCACAGACTCGGTAAGCGCACGCTTGACGGCATCAACACTGAACTGGCGCACGGCCGGGTTGTGCGTCAGGATCACTCGATCGTCGCCGTGGGCGAAGCCGTACGTGAGCGTCCCGAGGTAAGGCAGCGCAGCAAGCAAGCCCACGGCAAGCGCGGGCCGCAGATGCTTGGCTCTGAAGTGGGGATGGATGCTTGTCATCCGGCGTTCAGACAAAAAAAGAGGCCGAAAGCTTCACGCTTCCGGCCTCCTGGTATAGGTCTATGCCAGCCTGGGGCGGACTATGGCGTTTCGGGCGACTTGCTGAGCGACCACAAGTCGGGGAAGGAACCAGAGAACTGATTCTTCGACCATGATTTCACCGAGCCGCTAATCATCAAGACATTGCCAGCACCATCGTGGCGGGCCTCAGCGATGCGAGAGTCGGCTTCGTCCGTGAACTCGGTTCCGTTGTCTTTCCTGGGTTGGATCATCAGCATGCTGGTCAGATCGTAGCCCGTGCACGGGCCGGTCGGCCCGCCAGGGTAATCCTGCGCCCCAGCCGGGGTGCGAGAGCCTGTGCCATCGTAGTGGGGTCCGAGGGCTTGCCTCGTCCCAGGCCAGCTACCGGTGTTGGGGTACGTCGTGGCGATGGTCATCGTGCTGGCGTACTGGCTGTTCTCGCCCAACACGAGCGTCCTGTTTCCGCGCTTGATCTGGTTCGGGGTCGGGCCACGGCCACGCGGATACTTGTAGCCGGTGCCATCTGTGAGATTCAGTTTGGAATCAATCGACGACACCGTGCTGCGATTGGTGAAGAGGAAGTACTTGTTGTAGCCGAAGCTTGGCATAGCGCCGGCGCGTGAGGGGCACTCGAGGACGCGGCCGTTGCCATCGTCCAAGCCCTCGTCCATCATGATGTGGTGCCAGTACCGTTGGGCCACCTCATCGGTATCCGTACGGCTCCACCTCTTGCGCTCATCGCTGAACGGCAACAGCATGTTATAGGAAGTCATGTAGATCTGGATGGCGTTACCCACGTTCTTCAGATTCGACATGCACGCGGACTGGCGCGCCTTCTCACGGGCGCGGCTAAGCGCGGGCAGAAGCAGCGCGGCCAAAATGGCGATGATCGCGATGACCACCAACAATTCAATGAGCGTAAAGCCTTTCAATCTGCGGTACAACCGAGCCATCGCAACATCTCCTTAGGGCTGTCCCAAGGTCAACAATGCCCGCAAGCGCACCGCTGCACTCGGGACATCACAGAACGCATAAGAAACAGTAGCCGTTGGCGCACGGGCACCCGGCTTCCTCGCCGCCGCACCTCATGGCGACTAAGGGGCATGAGCAAACAGGCTCATCCCCTCACGGCGAGATTCGTGATTGTACAGGGTCAACTTGCCTTGTCAAGGGAAAAAGCAAAAAAAGCCCGATACACAAGCCGCACCATACTTGGCGGGACACGTTGCATGCCTAACGACGCATGCGGCCTGTGCGAACTGGCCTCCGCCTTCCCCGCTCAACCCATGATCCAGCCCTTTGAGTTAGCTCCATGTGGCAAGAAAAATGGCTGGCTGGCGCAGTCAGCAGCATGTGAAATCCCGCCAGCTCGGATCAGCATGCAAACGATACGAGAAGTAACGGTTTGAACTGCGCCAGCTCAGCCATTGACCATAAAGCAACGGTTGTGCCACGTGTTGGAAACGGTGCATCAATCTCCTAAGTGGCCCACCTGCCGACATTTGAGACGTGCCACAACAATCGATCGTGCTAATGGCAACCGATTGAAATCGTTACATAATGAAAGCTAGTTTTGCTATTCCAGGTCACAAACGTCGTCGAGTCCATGCGTTATCAGTCCTCCATTACATCGTGAAGGGTGCGCGCAAGTTTGGGCGAATGGAGCATCGGACATCTTGCTGAGGGCTGCTGGCTTTCGAGTGGCGCGCTGAACGCGCTTCCCTTCGCAGGCGGTTTACGGCATGATAGTGGTCGGCAAGCCGAGGCGAACCAAGCATGACACCACAGCACCGACAAGACAGGCTCACCGCATTCGCCATCGCAGCAGCTTGTTCCCTCCTGGCTGGCTGTGTGCCGCGAGAGCAAATGCCGACGCGCAAGCGCGTCGAGAAGCTTGCGGCCGAATGGCAGCGCAGCTTCCCACGTGTGCCCGGCATCACAATAGAGTCGTACCTCAAACGGCGCGGCGACGAGGGCTATGTACTCATTGACGTGCGTACGCCTCAGGAGTGGGGAGTGTCCATGATTCCAAACGCGATCACGGTTGAAGAATATGAGGCGAACAGGGAGGCTTACAGGGGAAGAACGGTCGTGGTCTATTGTACCATCGGCTGGCGCAGCGCGGTGTATGTCGCTCAACTCCGCAAGGCGGGCATCGACGCACTCAACCTCAGCACCGGCGTGCTGGGCTGGGCATTGGCCGGAAAGGAGTTCGTGGCGCCGGACGGCAAGCAGACGCGACGCGTGCACGTGTACGCCAAGAGGTGGAACGCGCTGCCGAAGGGCTACCAAGGGGTGTGGTAGGAGGCTGACATCGCGAGCACTGTGCCGCGCGCGTGTGCCCTCGTTGGCGGTTCCTGCAAAGGTGCCGGGTGCGGCGCAGCCTCAATCTTAGCTTCAGCCCGAGTAGCCGCCATGCGGTTGTGTAATCGACCAGGCGGACGATGGCGTGAACGAACACGATCGAGTTGCAGGCTTCCTCCCGCGTGGGCGGGCTTGCGCGCCGTGCATGCTTCTGAGTATGCTGCGCGCGCCGTCCCCCAAAGGAGAAAGCCAGCATGAGCACTCCCCCTTTGTACGCACTGCCCTTCGCCCTGATTGTCGGTTTCCCAGCCACCGCGGCCGCGCCAGCCAAGGCATCGGCACCGCAGCCGCCGGATGTGCAACTCGACGAGACCTTCGAGCAACCCGACAAATGGGAGGGCGTTGAGACGGACGCGGCTCGGCAGGCCACGGCCCGCGTCACTCTCCGCGTGGACACGAGACACACGCACCACACGCCCCGCGCCCTGCTCTTGGCTTGGAACAAGGACCACGGCGACTTGCGCGGCCGGGGCATCCACAACACTCCCATCGCACCCATGTGCGCGGTCAAGTTTCCGGACAACGTCGACCTGTCGCAATATACCTACCTGAAGTTCTGGGCCAAGATCGATGGCACGCGGCACGGCGCACTAAGCTAACCGTCGCCAATCGCGGATTGAAGCCGGCCAAGACGACCATCGCAGTGCACTGCGAAGACGCGCGCACGGAGATCGAGTCGCAGACGGTCGAACTTGGCGCGCGCGACAAGCAGGTGGTTGACTGGCCCTTCATCGCTGGCGAGGGCAACCGGCCCTACGTGCTCATGTTCGAGTGCGACGCTGGCCGGCAGGCAATATTGGACGTGACAGGGGCGATTCTGCCATAGTGAAGACGGGAGGCAAAGGCCTTCCAGACCCGGGCTGCGGGCGCGGCTCGGTTTATTAGCCCTGTGCCCGCGCACCACCAATCTTTTGAAGCAGGACTCACAAGCATGACTATCCCCAGAATCGGCGTCCTGGGTCTCGGCGGCAACGGCCGCGCGTTCGTGAAGGGCTACATGGCAAGCGAGCAGTGCGAACTCGCGGCCGTGTGCGACATGTGGAAGGAGCGGCACGAGACCGCGCGTGAACTCACGGGCTTCGAGGGGCCGGCATTCACCGACCTCGACGAGATGCTCGCCAACGCCGGCATCGACGCGCTGTCGATCCACACGTCGGACTACCTGCACGCTGAGCCATTCGTGAAGGCTCTCGAAGCCGGCAAGCACGTGTTCGTGGAGAAGCCCATGGGCAACACGATCGACGACCTCGATCGCATGACTGCGGCCGCGGCCAAGAGCGGCCGCAAGACCATGGTGGGCCAGATTCTGCGCTTCAACCCGTTCTTCCAACACGTGAAGCAACTCTGCGACGACGGAGCGCTGGGCCGCATCTTCTACATGGAAGCCGACTACATCCACGCGCTGCACCAACAAGCCGACCCCGCGCGCGTCAACCCGCACACGGGCATCAACTGGTATCTGGAGAAGGAGATCCCGCTTGTGGGCGGCGGCACGCACGCGTTCGACCTGCTCCGTTGGTTTGCGGGAGCGAACGCGGTCGAGGCCAAGGGCTGGTGCAACCGCATCGCGTTCCCGGCGATGAAGAACGCCGACTGCCAGATCGCGATCTTTTCCATGTCCGATGGCTCCATCGCCAAGACGGCCGCGGCGTACGGAGTCGCGGGCGCCAGGCCGGAACACAACAACCTCATCCTCCATGGCACGGAGGGCACGATCCGCGGCGGCAAGCTGCTGCGCGGGCGGCACGGCGAGTTCAGCGAGGAGGACATCCAAGTTGCCTACTCGGGGCATCCCTTCGAGCCGGAGATCGAGCATTTCTTGGAGTGCATCATCGAGGACAAGCCCGCGCTCGTGGACGCGTTTGACGGCGCCAACAGCGCGGCCGCGTGCATCGTGGGAGCGCAAGCCGCGGAGACGGGCCAGACGCTGCGCGTGCCGCAGTACGAGCGGTAAGGCCGAACTCCTGCCCTCCCGCGGCCTCTGGCCGCGTCCCAAGCGATCGGAGGAATCCCGGGGCAGGCCGGGCCGCGCCATGGATGCAGAGTGTGATTCGCGCACATCAGCGAGGCAGTAGTATCAGCGCGATTGACCGTCAAGGCCGGGGCGTCTACAATCGTTCGTTTCCGGTTCGCCATTCACCTTCCGCCACTATTGGCCCCAACTCAATGCTCCACCCCCCCGCCGCTCGCCGCCGCTTGGCCTGGCCCACCGCGCCCGCCCTCTTGTGCCTTGCGCTTGCCGGCTGCAACTCCACGCCCGACTTCCTCGTCACCACGAGCATGTACCGCGAGGCGCCGAAACGCGTAGTGGTGCTCCCCTTCTCTCCCCAACCTGGCAAACTGGGCAGTGTCGACGTGACCGCGAAGAGCGCAGTGGCCTGCCGGGACGCGTTCTACCGCCACTTCAGTGTGCGGCCGTTCGAGGACATCGAACTCGGCGCGGTGGACGAGGTGATCGACACGAAGAAGCGCTCGCCGGCAGCCCCGGCGCCCAAGGCCACGCTCGATCGCGCGCGGCTATGCGCCAACCGAATCGTGGGGCGCGTGGACATGGTGGGCCTGCGCAACCTCCTCAAACTGTATGAGATTCTCTGGGAAAGCCCCTGGGCCGCGCCGCAGAGCCGCGACGAGATCGCCAACCTCGTCGACCTCTTCGACGCCGACGCGTACGCCATTGGAGCGACCCGCGACTACGGCTGGTTCTACGCAGTCCTCTTCTCCAGCGTCAAGGTCGCCTGCAAGGTTGAGATTCGCTCCTGCAAGACTGGCGCCCTGCTCTGGCGCGGCGAGTGGACGCGACGCAGTTTCACCCACGTGCTCGACGGCTCGATCTGGACCATCCCCTACAACCTGGTGCAAGTGTGGCGCAACACCCGAGGCGAAGTCTTCGAGAACGTCACCGACCGCACCTTCCGGGGGCTCGCCGCCACCATCCCGTACGTGAAGAAGCCCACGAAGCCATTCGTGGAGGCCAAGCGATATCGAATCCAACTCTACAAAGAGGCCAGCGCCGCGCCATGGCACAAGCTCGCCCGGGTGAGGCGCAAGGGGCTCCGCATGCCAGTCGTGACGATCCAAGCGGGCTGGGTCCGCTGCCGCCACCCCGAGTGGGGCGAGTGCTGGGTGCGCCGCAAGGACGTCAACTTGGTGGGCGACCGCGGCCAGGCGTTGGAGTGAGCCCATCAGGCGGCATTCCGTAAGCCAAGCACCGCCAGCCCGCATGTCTCACCAGCCCGGCATGTTGATGTTAAAGTAAGCAGAAGCGAACGTTCGATGGGCTTCTCGGCGTTCTGAACGCGCCGGCATGATGACCGTCTGCCCACGCGGTCGATCGGGGGGCTGGCATGATGGAACGCAACCGCGCGCCCGCACGGCAGCAGTCCAACCGTCCAAGCGAGGCCGCGGCCCGTGCGCGCGAGGCGGGGCAGACGGATCCCCCCCCAGACTCACAGGCAACGGAACGCACTGACGTGCGCGCTACAAGCGCGGTGCGGCGCCTCGATCGCGTGTCAGTTCAACGATGTGGCCGATGATCTTCCGGCGGATCGAATCCAAGTCGCCCGTCTCTATCGTCTCGCCGGTCTTGAGCCGGCGCAGGAAACGTTCGGCGTCGGCCGCGCTTCGGGCTAGCGCTCGATCCTTGGACTTCTTGGCCGTCTCGATTGCCTTCTGGAGCGTGGTGACGTACCGCACGTCATCCACGCCTTCCCGATAGCCCTCCCACGCAATCGTATCGATCACGCCATTCACCGTCGGATAGGCGATGGTGTGGGCCCGGTATCTCGGGTGGTCGAAGTCGTTCCACGTCGCGCCGAAGGTCTGCTGGTACGCGTTGGTGGCCGCGCCATCGTAGTCGTACTTCCAGAGCAGGAGCCCGAAGCGCCGACGATAGACGACCGGGTTCTCGACGCCGGCCTGCGGGTTCGCGTAACAGAATATCTTGTGGCCGAGTGCGTGCCATTTGGCCACCTCCTCCTTGTTCGGCCAGCCGGCGCGCACGTGCATGTCCTGGACGTCGCCCATCACGTCAACATTTTCACCGTAGCCCGCGACGAAGATCTTTCCGCCCGCTTCCCGCACGGCCTTCCAAGCGGCCCGCTGCGACTTCAGCACATCCCCGCGGCGCTCGTCCATGCCGTAGAAGTAGACCGTCTTCGTGCCGTAGGGCTTCACGAACTCGAGGATGTCCCGCACGTTCTTCTTGATCGCTTCCAGGGCCTTGGGGTCCGTGGGATTGCCAATCGGTATGGTGCCCTTCAAGTACAGCGTCCGGTTGTCCATGCCCACTTCCGCGCGAATCTTCAGGACTTCCCCGAGCATCTCCTTGCGGATGCCGTAGTGCTGGCAGTTTCTCAGCCCGTGTGCGACCATGTTCGCCAACTCGGCGCGGAACTGCTTCCGGCTCTTCAGCCAGGAGCCAATGGTGGCCTTGTCGTCGGGGACGATCCGGCCGTGGTAGTCCATGCTGGACGTGTAGTAGGGCGGTGACAGCTCGAAGGGCAACACCTCGACGGTCAGCGTCAACTCGCCGAGTGACGCGGCCGGAGTGCTCAGCGAGATCGCACCCGTATATGTGCCGGGCTTGGCGTCCGCGGGCACGTGAACCGTCAGCCAGAACTGCTTGTTCGTCCCGGCCGGGATGTCCACTGGCAGCAGCACCGGGCTGTCCTTGACCGGGAACTTGCCCACCGGCAGGCTTTTGCTGTGCGCGACCGTCGTGGGGTCGCTGATCCATTCATACCTCGGCCCATTAGGGAAGCTCAGCTTGACGTAATCCTCCTGCTTCTCATCGTCCACCCTCACCAGCGTGTCGTCGTTGAGCAGCAGCTCCGGCGTGAGGATTCTCTTCGACTTGTCCTGCCGGTTCGATACCCACGCGGTGCCGGCTTGATACCAACACTTGACCACCTTCACGTCCACTCGATCAGCCGGAATCGTCGCGTCATTGCCGCGAAGATCGCTGACCGTTACGGTCAAGGAGTCGATGTCCCGCAATGCTGACAGCACGAAGCTCGCGGGCTCATACTCACCGCGGGCCGCGGCGATGGATATCTCCCGGGAAGGCTTGCCTGGGACATACTTGTCCTCCGGCAAGATCATGATAGGCGATATGGGAGGCGCCACGTACACGACCGCGGGCTGGCCCTCTTGTTCCGCACGCGACACGGCCCGGATGTTGACGGGAACTCCCTCCATGCGCTGAAGGAAGGAATCGATCTCAAGCTGGTATCCCTTCCTGATGTCGTTCTTCCCCTTCGCATCCGCGACCTTCGCCTTCATCTCCCGCAGTTTCGCCAATCTTTCGCGGCGCATGGCATCCGCCCGCGGGGAGAGGCCTTCGAGCGCGGCGAGTTTCTCCCCTGCCGCGCGCAATGCTGCTTCCCACGCGTCGATCTTCCGATCGCGCATCGTCTTGACGGGCGCCCATCTTCTCTGGATTTCCTCACCATACGCTTCGTCGGGCGGAACGCGGCCCCGTATCTCCAGATCGTCTACGTACACCACGACCCGCTGGCCGGCTTCCGCTCGCACGTCGATGATGAAACACTCGACAACCGCGCCAACGTTCTCCGCCTGCACTCCCCAGTTGTAACGCGCAACGATGATGCCGGCTTTCTCCCTGCCGCGAGCCACGAGATCGTCCTGGAATCGTTTCCACTTGCCGCCTGTCGACTTGAGTTGGTCTCCCCACGCGGTGCAGCCGGCATGTCTTGTCGGCGGCAGCGCGAAGCTTACCCCCAGGGTCGCCTTGGCGGTCGTGCCTGCTCCCAGGAGCATGTAGCCCGAGAACTCCAGTTTGCCTTCGGCCGGGATCCTTTTCGCGAGAGGGATGCGCCACAGGAACCGCGAGGCCTCGTCGAACGTGACGTCCAGCTTGAACGACCGTTTCCCCGAATGGGCCTTCTCGTCGACCACGCCCTTGAAGTTCACGGTGTACTTCTTCTTGTAGCTCGTCCAGAACCGCACCGGGTCCGGCCCGCTCTCAAAGCCCTCGGAATGCTGGAAGGGCTGAGTCGGCCCTTTCCATGGGGCTTGCGCGGACGCGCGCCTGAGCCCAGACAGCAGCGCCAACGCGGCCATGATGGCAACGCGGGTCTTCCTTGCCATGGTGTTCGTCTCCGCACAAAGAAAGGCGCGAGCCCGGTTCGCCAACATGCCAGACGCGCGCCTCATAGATCGCCCGCATTTTGGCGAATGCGGCTACCACGCACCATCAACACGTACCGCGGCGGGCGTGCCCGCATGCGCCAGCATGCGGGCACGCCCGCGACAGGCTCGCAGGCCACACGCATTCTGGCGAATGCGGCTACCGCGCACCATCAACACGTACCACCGCGGACGCTACACCGCGGGCGGTTCGAGCACCGCACCATGAGCCGCGCTGGTCACGAGCCGCTCGTAGCGCGAGAGCCAACCGCGGCTGAACTTCGGCGCGGGACGCTGCCACGCGGCCTTCCGCTTCTCGATTTCGGCTGCGTCAACAAGCAGATCCATGGTGCGCCCAGGCACGTCGACCTTGATCGAATCGCCATCTTGCACGAGCGCGATGGGGCCGCCTTCGGCCGCCTCTGGGGAGACGTGGCCAATGCTCAGGTTGCGGGTGCCGCCAGAGAAGCGGCCGTCCGTGACGATGGCGATCTTGTCGCCGAGCCCGCACCCCGCGACCGCTGCGGTCAGGGCGAGGGACTCGCGCATCCCGGGCCCCCCCTTGGGGCCTTCGTAGCGCACGATGAGGACGTCGTTGGGCACGACCTTGCCATCGAGCAGGTACTTCATCGCGCTGTCTTCATCGTCGAACACGCGCGCGGTGCCGGTTAACTGCATCATCTCTGGGCTGACTGCGCCTTGCTTCACCACGGCGCCATCGGGGGCGAGAGAGCCCTTCAAGATCGCGATGCCCCCCTCGGCGCTCACCGGATTGTCCATGGGGTGCAGCACGGCTGGATCGCCGACAGGAGTGGCCGCCTCGATTTCTCCCGCGGTGGAACCGGCCACGCTCATGCAGTCCGCGTTGATCAGTGGCTTGAGGTTCTTCATAACGGCTGGGATGCCGCCGGCCCACTCCAGATCCTCCATCATGTGCTCGCCGCCGGGCCGGAGCGAGGTGAGTTGCGGCGTCTCACTGCTCAGCCGGTCGAAATCGTCGATCGTGATGTCCACTTCCGCCGCGTGCGCGATGGCGGGGATGTGGAGCGTCGTGTTCGTCGAGCCGCCAAGCGCCATGTCCACTCGGATCGCGTTCTCGAGTGACTGCTTGGTGACGATTTGGCGGGCGGTGATGCCTTCACGCACGAGCGCTACGACCCGTTCGCCGGCCATCTCTGCGATGCGCTGCTTCTTGGCGGTACCAGCAATCCCCGTCCCGGTGCCCGGCAGGCTCATGCCCATGGCTTCGGTCAGACAGGCCATGGTGTTGGCGGTGTACAGCCCTTGGCAGGCGCCCTCGCCCGGGCAGGCTTCCATCTCGAGTTTGCCCGCTTCGCCCTCCGTGATTTTGCCGGCTTTGCACAGCCCCACGGCCTCGAACGTATCGCGCACGAGGCTAAGCTTGCGTCCGCCGTGGCGCCCGGACATCATCGGCCCGGCCGTGACCGCGACCGCGGCGATGTCGAGCCGGCAGGCAGCCATCAACATGCCCGGCGTAATCTTGTCGCAATTTGTCAAGAGCACAATGCCGTCGAGTTGATGCGCCTGGACGATGGACTCGATCATGTCCGCGATGAGTTCCCGCGACGGCAGGGAGTAGTGCATGCCCGAGTGGCCCATCGCGATGCCGTCGCAGATGCCGGGCACAGAGAATAGAAACGGCACCCCGCCGCCGGAGCACACGCCCCACTCGATCTTCCGCTCCAACGAACGCATGCCAATATGCCCCGGCACGAGGTCGGTGAAGCTGGAGCACACACCAATAAACGGCTTGCCCAACTGCTTCGGCGTCACACCGGAGGCGAACAGAAGGGCTCGGTTTGGCGTACGCTCGATACCCTGTTTGACTTGGTCACTACGCATGGCGGTCCAATCTCCTCTCTGCTTGAGGTTTTTCGTGGAAACTGTTGCGGCTCATCGCAGGCGCACCATTGCCCAGGCGATGGCGATTCTCATCGGCAGGTGGTCTGCATCCGGAACGGTGCATGCCACGACCCAAGTTCTGCATCGCCATTCTACTTTATTCGCCGGCCGGATGCAGGCCGTCTGCTGCCATCGCGGTCCAACACTACGACACGGTCGACCTCGCCGCTTTTCGAACGACAACATGTTGTCGATACGCTCCGTTGTGGAGTGCGCCGGCTCGACGGCGCTTTGGCTGGCAGCGCGTCGCGCTGCTTTGCATCCGCACACGCGCAAGCCGTTCGCAAGCCACAGGCGAAAAGACAAGGCGGGCTGCGCCCGCAACCCAGGTGCGGATCCCGAAGCCTCGGCATCCGCTCCAACTTCTTGTTCTTATCGCGGTTGCTAACCGCGAAGGCGCTACGCTTTCTCGCAGACTTCGCGGCGAGAAAGGGGCGGCGGCGCTGCCGTCGGGCCGCTTGTAGTAGGGCGATTTATCGCCCGTCTGCCTCGTGAGAGCAAGGACGTTCGACGGGCAATGAATGGGTGTAGGTCTGATTGTACGTATCCCAACGCGTTGCGTTCTGGAGTTTCAGTTTCGAAGTGGATTCAGGCAGGTTCACAACAAACGTCCCGGCTCTTCGCCTGCGTGCAACCCCTCGCGGACACCGCAGCCCGAAGGGC
>JAJRTI010000430.1 GCA_024278415.1 Planctomycetota bacterium
CGCGGCCAGCGCGCCCTGGCCAATAGCACCGCCCCGCCCGCGAGCCAAACGGCAAAACAGGCCGCGGTCGCGTACGTAATGTTCACAACGGCCTGCGCCACTCGGTCCGCAGGCTCCCGGGCGATCAAGGCGGGGCTTGCCAACTCGTGGACCCAAGCCGCCGCGAGTCCGCCAAGGCCAAACAGATTCCTCGGGCACACCACGAACATCAGCAACAGCGCCGCGCCCACCCCAATCGCTCCCCAGCCCAACCACGCCACGCCACGCAGCCGCGACTCGGCCATGCGGTCCCACCCGGCGCCGGCGAGCACCGCGAGCGCGAGCGTCACCCCTAGCAGCCACCGCGCCGGCGCGCGGAACAAGTTCAGCACCGGCACGTGCGCCACAAGCGCGTACAGCGGAGTGTAGTGGCCCAACGCCAGCACCAGACAGAGCAGCGCCAGCACTTTCCAGAACCACGCGCCGGCCCCTCGCCACGCCGCCAGACCCACCACCGCCAGCAGCAGCGGCAGCACGCCCACGTACGCAAACGTCTCAAAGTAATCGCAGTCGCCCAAGTACCCGAACTCCGGATTGCCCCTGACACAGGGGAGCAGAAGCGTCAGCAACTGCTTGGGCGCGAGCGAATACTCCGTGAGCCGGTCCAGACTCAGCCCCTCAGCCCGCGGGGAATACTGCTTCAGCTCCCACGTGGGAAGAATCTGCAGCGCGGCCAAAGCCACGGCCAATGCGAATGGAGCGACCACGGCAACCGCGGCGCGCGTACGGCCCGGCCCGCGCCGTCGCGCCCATTCATACGCGGCCGCAAGGCCGGTGATGATCCAGGCGTAGAGGCAGGTCTGCGGATGCCCGCCCAGCACCTGCATGGCCAGCACAAATCCCAGCGCCAGGCCCGCACCCAGGCTCCCGCGGCGCACGGCTTGCAACGCGGCCACGATCGCCCAAGGCAGCCACGCGGACGCGACGTGGATGTTCACGTTCACAAGCTGCGCGGTCATGTATCCGCTGAACCCAAACGCCAATCCCGTGAGCAAGCTGCCGCCGCGGGTAATGCCGATCATGCGGCCCAAAGCGTACGCGCCGAACGCGGCAATCCAGAAGTGGATCAGTGTGTACCACGAGAGCGCCGCGGTCGCCCGCATGGGCACAAGGAAGATCGCGTTCAGCGGATAGAACACCGACACCTGCCCCTCCGCGTGCATGGGGAAGCCGCAACAGATGTGCGGGTTCCACAGCGGCCACACGCCTTGCCGCACCATGTCTCGTGCAAAGACGCGCGACGGGTAGTGGAAGTACGCGATGTCGATCAGGTAGAGCGTCTTGCCATCAAAGACGAGCCGGAAGTAGAGGACCAGCCCCGCCACGATCAGCGCCAACGCCACCCACGCGCTCGACGCGCGGCGCATCCGCAATGATGATGATGGACTGGGCAATGGATTCACTCGACTGGCAGAACGTTCCCCCGCGCGTGTGCGGTGGCGGGAACCGTTCTACGAAATCCCGTAGCGCAAAAGCAAACGTGCCTCGATCGACTGGCGGTAGCCGCATTCGCCAGAATGCGGGCGATCTGTAGGATGCTCTACGGTCCGGCCGAAGCCTGGAGGCTTCGGCTACCGCTCCCGCCAGGCTCAGGGCCATCCGTCGTCCGCTCATCGCTCCGCCCGCATGCTGGCGCATGCGGCCACCGGGGTGTGCGCACCACAGAACAGCAGCTACAGCCTGCTCTGCACAGATTGCCCAGACGCGAGTTCCGTGATACGCATGCGCCACGGACCTTCAGGGCAATCGAGGGCGACAGGGATGACCACGTCAAGTTTGCCATCTTCGATCACGCGGGGAAACGACAAGTCGGACAGGGCTCCATCTGGCCTGCGTATCTCGACCAACACGGGAACGAGGCCGTCAAACGCGCGGCCTCCCGCGTCGGTGAGGCGGATCGAGGCAACCATGTCCCTCCCGGCTTCGCCGCCCTTGGCTGCCAACTCGACGCTCAGCTTGCCGATGGGCTGCCGGTAGAACGCGATGATGCGGCCCGCGCACGCCGGCAGGTCCACACGGAGCGTCCAATCCTCCCCGTCGCCGCGCAACGCAACGCGCTTGGACTGCGTCAAGTCGTATGCGGCTACGCCCAGCGACTTGCTCACGCGTAACGTCGCGGTCTGCGCGATGCCGCGATCGCGGACCTTCTTGTACTCGCCGAACAGGGGACCAAACTCGCGCTTGTCGTTCACCACCACGAGCGCATTCGTGCTCCCTTTCTGGCGCAGGTTGATCACCACCTCGCTTGTCCCCGCCCGGGCCTCGACGAGCCCACGCGACTCCAGCAGCCGGACCAGCGCGCCCGAATCGAGCCCGTCGATCCTTGCCACACCGGGCAGCGGGAACCCCATCTGTTCATCCGCAATCACCAGCCCGCCGCGGCGCTGGAACTCGACGATCTTGTCGTACACCGCGCGCGGGATCGCATACATGTGCGCGAGTATGAGCGCATCGTACTTGGCGAGCGCGTTGTCGATGGCGATCGAATCATCGTAGAGCACGTCGGCCAGCACGCCGTCGCTGGCCAAGCGCTTGTATGTGCGGCTCGGCTCGAAGTAGGACCGCTGCTTGCGGAACAGGTCCGGCGCGAGCGACATGAGGTACGCGACCTTGCGCGGCCGGTTCTCCAGCTTGCGCAGCAGCGGGCCGTAAGGCTTGATGACCTGCGCGGCGAAGCGCTTGATCTCCTCATACGTGGCCGGGTTGTTGTGCAGCTTGTCGCTGATGACCAGATGCCAGCCCCAAATCGTGATGAGTTTCACGGGCCGCGACAGGCACATCCACAGCGCCTCGCGATACAACCCCGGCGGCACGGCCGCGGCGTACGGCGCAGCCACGCCGCGCTTGAACAGGAGCTGCGGCATGCCAGAGTAGATCGCCTGGCCGCGGCACGCGGCCGCGAGACGCTCGATCACCGGCAGCATGTTCTTGGGGTCCGGCACGTACACCCACTCTTGGAGCAGGTCCATGTGCTTGTGCGTGAACACCGGCCGCCAACGCAACGCCGGCTCCTTGAGCGCGAGCAAGCGCGGCGCCACGCGCTTGGCCTCCGCCGCGATCGCGTCGTCCACCACGTTCACACCGTGGCCCTGCTCCCAGTACCATTTGAAGAAGCGAAACCACTTGTTGTCCGGCTCGACAATGCCGTTCTTGGGATACGCCTCGTCGATACGGCTCGGCCAGTTCACGGACAGTTGCGGCGGATGGATACTTTCGTGCAGGTGGAACTTGGGCATGTCGAAGCCCACCGACTTGCGGTAGAACGCCATCGCCTGCGGGCTCGTGTTGATCTGCTGGCCCGCCTCGGTGTTGATGTTCAGGTGCACGAAGTTGGGATTGTGGCGGTAACGCATGGCCACCTTGGCCGCCTCCTTCACTGCATACGCTTGGTACGCCGGCGACTGCCACCACACGCCGCGGTCCTTGCCCTTGAAGATGACGCTGCGCTCCGGCCGGCCGTAGCGGTTGAACCGGTTCGTGAACAACCGCATGCCTCCGTCAATGCCAAGCTGCGCGCACACGTCCAGCCCGCGGCGGGTGAAGGTATAGGACCCGGTCACCCCGTGGTCCGCGAAGTCCTTCGCACCTGCCAGATCGTTGAACGACCACCACGCGACAAGCGGCATGCGGTTGGCCGGCTTCCACGGGCCGACGACGATGGGGAACTCCGCGCGGCCGGCGGCCGACAGCCGCACGTGGATCTTGTGCGCGCCTACGCTCAGGCGAGCCATGTCGGCCCTCACCGCGAACGGCTTGTCTTGGCCGGCCGCGATCTCGCCCAACACCACGGTTTGCGCGAGCCGTCCGTCGATGTCGACCACAGCCTTCACGCTGGCTTGTGTGGTGGATGAGACGTTCCTTGCGACGAACGCGAGGTCCGCCTCCCGTTCGCTGCGATTGAACCCGCGGCGCGCGTCTCGCTTGCGCACTACCACTGGCCCGGCCGCAGGCGTGGGCTCGCCGGCCCGCGCCAACTGCTCGATCCGGGCCTGACTCAGCGCGCGGTCGAAGATCATGAACTCGTCGAGCGTCGCATTCGCTGCGGTCACGTCGCCCGTGTTGAAGCCGATGGCGAGTTGATATCCGTCCAGGTCGCCTTCGAATGGTTTGGCCTTCGCGTCGAGCACGCCTTGGCCGTCGAGGTACCCGCGCACAGCCTGGCCGTCCCAACTCATCGCGACGTGATGCCACTGCCCGGGCTTGACCTTCGCGCCTGAGCGATGGGTCGCACCCGCGGCCACAAAGACAAGCCGCCCCTTGGCCGATGAAATGCCGAACGCGCGCTTCCAGCCCCGGCCCACGCAGAAGAACGTGCTGTTGCCAATCGTGGCGCTCGGCCGCACCCAGAAGGCCACCGTGCCGGCGCGGGCGTCGAAGTGGTCTTCGATGGGGAAGAACAGCGACTCCGTCCAGCGGTTTTCCCAACCCGGGCCCCATGACGAGGGCGTGGTGAAATGGTTGTAACGGCCCGAATGCTCGATCATGAGCGCGTCGGCTTGGAAGCGGATCGGCCCCGCGCCGGCGTTCGTGACGCGCAGGCGCAAGTCAGCCGAATCGCGGTCCTTCTTGATCGAGATGAGCGAGTGCGCGCGCTGCCACTCGGTCGTGAGCGTCAGGGTCATGGGTTTCCCCTCTTCACCGTTGGTCATGTCGCGCAGCACGACCGTCACGCGCTCGCCGCCTCTCGCTCCGCGCAGGTAAACGCTGCCGATGTATGCGGCCGATTTGAGCCCATCGCCCCAGTACTTCGCTGGGATGCCCGCGGTCTCGAAGCTTTGTCCCGCGGCCGCGGCTACACCCAGCACGCACTCGCCATGCCGCGCCGCGCTCCCAATCTGCACGCGGCGGATCTGCGCCCCGCCCAAGGCTTGCAGGCCATCGGCACTGGCCTCTACGCTGCTCTGGTCCGGCGACAAATAGTTCATTTGGCCTCGGCGCAAGTCACCCCGGTGCCCGGCCTCCATGAACAGCCCTTGTCCGAACCGCCCGGCCTCGAAGCGCGGTTGTCCATCGAGGCACGCGGAGAAGTCGCGGCGGTACGCGGTCCCTTGTCGCCGGAAATCGCCCGTTGCCGCCGCGGCGCCGCGGCCGAACGCGATCAAATTGCCATCGAAACGGCAATGAAGGATCGGTTGTGGCAGGGCGGCAGACGCAGCCCCAACGATGCGCACAGCCAACAACAACAGAGAAGAGAGTCGGTTCATCGTCGTTGCCTCAAACAAGAAGCTGAGGGCGATGCCTTCGTGTGCCGATGCTCGCACGGCTGCTCGGTGGTGTCGGCGGGCGAAGGCATCCCGTTCCTTGGTGGCGAGCCAAGCCTGGCCTGGCCGTGCAAGAATGCCATCAACGGCAACGCATGCTACCAGACTCCCATGACCTTCGGTATCGCGAAGTGACGTGTCTAGCACGCCAAGCACGGCACGCCGCGGCCACGCGCGCCATGAGGCAGAGCGCCCGACCGAATGGCCATCTCCAACGTTTGATGGGCCGAGGCAGAACAGGCTCTTGACTGCCACACCCAAGTGTGTGGTAGCATACGGAGTCAACAGGTTCCTAAAACAAGGTCACGTGCAGGATAGACCACTATGGGCAATTGCGGAGACATCTCCCACTTCTTTACCAAAATCAGAGGCGCCCCTAAGAGCAAACTCCAGGACTCGGCGCCCAAGCCTTGCCCGGGCGATGCCCTCAACCTGGAGTGCAAACGGGCCGAGGCCGGGGGGCAGACGGTGGTGAACGTCCTGGATGCCGACGAGCGTGTCCTTGGCCATCTGCGCCCATATCGAGCCGAAATGGTCACGGCGAGCTTAGCCCAGGGGTATGCGTGCTATGCATTCGTGACCGACGTCGCGGCCAGCCCTCCCGGCGAGACCAGCGAACTCAACGTCATCGTCGTCGTCGCGGGGTCCGGCGTGGGCGCGA
>JAJRTI010000431.1 GCA_024278415.1 Planctomycetota bacterium
CTGCCCGTGGGCGGCCTCCCGCGCGGCCCGGCGCTCCAAGTGAACCAGACCGTGCGCTACGCGGCGAAGATCGTGGATCGGGCGCACTGGTCCGCCGAGTATCGCATCCCCTTCAAGTCAGTCTGCATCGACCCGGCCAAGCTCGACCGCCGGCCCTTCAACATCGGCGTGCGCAAGACGGCCGGCCCGGCCCGCGTGTCCCAGTGGCGTCCCGGCGCCGGCCCGGCCGGCTGGGTCGTGTGGGCCGGGACGGGGAACCGGAACTGGGAGGTGTGGAACGCCGGGCTACTGGAGTTCGCCCGCTAAGCGCGCCCCTATACATGCGGCTGGAATCGATCGAACCGTCGAAGTAATTGTATGGCCCGCCGATGGCTGTTCGTAGTGAGGCCCGTTAATGAGAGGCCGGAAATGTGTGGGGAAAGGGCGGGGACACGCCCGGTGCCGCCGGTCAGCGACATCGACAACACGTTACCGTTTTGCCGTTCGAAAACCGGTAAGGGCATGGGCTTCCTCCAAGACGTTGCTTGGCGGAAGATGCGGCTGCGCCGCGCGTCCGCCGTACGGGCAGGCTGTCCTCCCGCCCCCGCCGTCGGGCTGCTTGTAGTAGGGCGATTTATCGCCCGTCTGCCTCGTGAGGGCAAGGACGTTCGACGGGCAATGAATTGCCCTACTATAAACCACGTCGCCTCTTCGGGATCGTTCCGGTCGCGGTAAGCGTCTATGGGAGGGGGCGTTCTTCTCACGGAGCCGGTCCGTCGCGCTGCGGATCCAGGAGGAAGAGCTTGAGACTGAGCGCGGGCGCGGGGCCACTCAGCGAATGGCGACCGTGCGGGCGCGAATCAGTTGGATCACACGGCCGGCTCGAATCCGACAGACGCCCGCGGTGACGGGAAGCGAGGTCGTGCGGCCAACAAGATCGATCCGCTCCGCTTTGCCTCCGCCTACGGAAAGTGTGAGCGGCTGCGGCCGGGCCGCCCAGACCGCGAGCACTTGGTCGCGGGCGCCGGCGAAGACCGCGGCTTGGATCTCGTCCTGCCGCAGGATGCGCGCGTTGCGGCCGTCGAGGAAATGGGCGGCCACGTTGGCCGCGCACACCGCGGGCGAGGCGCCGCGGCCCTTGTGCATCAGCGCGAAGTCGTCCGCATGTGCGGCCATGGGGTCGCACCACGCGACCACCTCCACGTCGGGGTCGGCAAAGCCCACGGCGTTCATTTTCAGGAAGAAGTCCGCCTGGCCCGCGGCGTCTGCGCTGAGCGAACGCCGTGCGCCCACCTCGCCCCACCAGATGGGCCGGGGCCGGCCGCCAGCCGCGACCACGGCCGCATTGTACGCCGCGCCGTGAACCTTCCATCCGCCCAAGTTGCAGGGCACCGCGAACTTCGGCGGATACAGCGGGTAACAGTGCAGATCGATGGCGTCGTGCCCCGCCAATCCGCCGGCCGCGATGACTTTCTCCCAATACGCCTCGGGCGGCTTCGTGAACGATGCGCCGATGACCCGCGCACGCGGATCCGCAGCCCGCACCTCCTCGGCGATCAGCTTCGCAATGTACGCATACCGCGCCGGCGGCATGGGCGTGCGGTCGATCTCGTTGTACGTCTTCCAGACCCGAATACGGCCGCGGTAGCGGGCCACGGTGCGGCGCACGTATTGCCGCACGATCCGCTCGTATTCCGCGGTGCCGCAAACCGGCAGCGGCTGCCAAAACCAAACGAAAAGCTGATCAGGCTTCAACCGAAGTTTCCGATTCATCGACGCCGGCCAACCGCCGTCGAGATAGCCCACCAGCTCCACGCCAAACTCCTGCGCGAGCGAAACGACCGCGTCGACCCCTGGCTTGTACTCAGAGGATTCGGGCCGCTTCGTCCACCACGTGGCCGAGAGGCCTACGTTGCGCGTCATGCCGATCCGATGGAGCCACTCGATGTAATGGTCCGGCCGCAGCCAGTAGAACGAACTCGATAGCTTGCGGCGGCCAAGCCCTGCCGCGACCGGGCCTCGGACCACCGCGCAGCCAAAAGGATCGAACCGGCGAAAAACCCCCTTGGGGCTTCGAACCGTGATCCAAAGGTTGTAGAAGCCCACGGGCCGCGGCCCGGCGTCCACAACAACACGCGCCCTGCCTGACTGGTCGAACCGAAGCAGTTCTGCGCCCTGGGCTCTGTCGCTGTCGTCGAAGTCTGCAACGCTCCAAACCACCGAGACCGGCGCGGGGTGCGGCGTCTGCGCGGAGAACTCCAACGTGAGCCGAAGCGGCTCTGTGGGCAAGAAGGTGAACGCGGGTTGGTCGGGGCGAACCTTCACGGTGAGACTTCGCGCCCACGCGCCCAGGGACAGGCGTTCGGGGTCGTCCAAATGGGCTTCGACGCCTTCGATCGGAGCCCCGTCCTCTTGGCGAAGCCGCACGCGAAATCGCCAGGGCTTGCCGAAACCGGATTCGTTCACGCGCGGGTGGATCAGTTTGATGAGCAGACGCTTCCACTCGGAGGTGAGGGTGATGGCCCCGGTGGGACGCATTCGGCGCGCGCCCCACCACACGATGGCGCGGCCAATGGACACGCGCACCTCCAGCGTTGCCTTCGTCTCGCGCGGCGCACGCAGGTAGACTGCCGCATACGCGCAGCCCCGCGGCCAGGCGAAGCTGGGCCGCTTCTTGAACGTGGCCTCCTCATCGAGCGACACCCATTCCGAAGGAGAATGGTATTCCTTCCACGCGACGACGAAGCGCTTGTCGAGGGCCGAGAGCTGGACCGTGTCGCCGCGCGACGGGCGCAGGTGCGCTTCGAGCCGATGCCCGTTGCCGGCGAGCCCCCCGATGCCGGGAAACGCGCCGCAGAGAATCCAATCGCGCAGCGACTCCTGCCCCGCTTGGAGCCCGCTCGCCATGACCAGGCCAACCATCGTCACGAGGATGCGACACTGCAACTGGCGCAACGCCGCACAGCATCCTCCGCGACGCTCAAGCCGCCCCACGGGAGGATAAGTCTTTCCCGCGGAACAAAAGAAAGGCATCATTTCTATCCTTCTCCAGTTCGAATGAGATTCTGACCGCAATCGCCAACTTACTGCCGCAAAGGGCGCCCTGCAAGCCCGAACCGAGTCCCAAGCGTCATCTACGCTCTGCACATCAGCAATCATCGCCTGTGCTTGGCCACGTGATAGACTACCAGCGCACACTGTTCCATTTGGGCTTCATCGCCGCTATCGTCATGCCATTGCCTGGCTCGATCTCGGAGACCACGACACCCGCATTAAGTGAACTGTCCCCCGATAACAGGAGCAAAGCCGGCCCACGTGGCCGGAAGAGCTGAACACGAACATGCTCATCCGCATCAACGACGAGAGCCGCACGTACGGCGGCGAGCACATCGACTGGCGCGAGGGCGGCGGCCAGATCATCGGGGAGGGCTGCCACTGGCTCGACCTCATCTGCTGGACGCTCGACGAGCGCCCAGTGCGCATCTCAGGCGTGGGCAGCACGCGGCTGAACTACGTCATCACGCTGGAATTCGAGAGCGGCGCGCTGGGCTGCATTTTCTTCAGTTGCACCGGCACGTTCGAATACGCCAAGGAACTCGTCGAGATTCAAACCCATGGCAAGCTCTTCCGCAGCGAATGCTACGTGGAGAATCAGTACTTCGGCCGCGGCGAGAACACGATCAAGCGCTTCGAGCTTGAGAAGGACTACCAGCCCGACGTGGGGCAGGACGGCGGCCACCTGGGCTACGTCGCCAAGATGACCGCGTCCGCAGAGGAGTATGCGCGCACCGGCGAGTTCAAGTACGTCTTCCCCGACAAGGGCCACCGCCACCTGCTGAGCGCGTTCGCGGACAGCCTCCTCAACGACGCGCCCTCACCCATCGACGAAATGGCCGGCATGCGCGCGACCTACCTGAGCCAACGCGCGATGGAGTCCATCCGCCGCGGCGCGCCGCTGCCGGTGAATGTCGAGGATTGGGATATGTACGTGCACGTGTAGCGGGCGCGCCGTTTGCCCCACACGGCTTCCGAGGACACGAAGTCGGACGCTGCGCGTCCTTGGTTCCTGTCCCCCTTCTCATCGTTCACATGATCGACGTTCTCGTGGCAGAGACGGCACGCCAGACATCTTGCATCGCCGGAGGCGGTACGCCGGCCGGTGCACGCCCTCGATCGGCAGATGGCTAGGCGGCGGGAAGGGGGCCGGCGGCGACCAGCTTCTTCTTGGCGGAGTCGACCATGAGGTTGAGTCCCTCGAGGGTTCGCGCACCGAGCAGTACCATGTCGCCCGGCTCGGCGAACACGACTTCGTCGATCGTGAACTGCTTGCCGACGCGAATAATCGCGAACCCCACACTTCGGGTAACCACCTCCCCGTTGGCCATCGCGAAGCGGATGTCCTTCTTCTCGCGGGCGACCCCGATCTCCTCGAGCTTGGCGCTCGGTATCCAGGTGTACTCACTGCCCGTGTCGACGAGGGCCTTCGCCACGCGGATGCCCTTCGTGCGATGCACGTGATTCTCAATCCTGCAGCCTGTGTGGAATGTGCCCATACGGCTATTCTACCATTCTCCCTCGCTTTCGCAACCTTGCTCCTCCCCAACTTCCCATTTTGCGGCGATTGCCTTGTGCGGAAACCATGTCACCAACTCCCCAAGGATGCCGCTGTTCGGCCTCACGGTCAGGCATTCCTGGGTTGACGGGGATCGGACTTTGCGAAGCGGGTGCTCGCGATGACATCCTATCCGACGTGGGGCAAGACGGCGGCCACCTGGGCAACGTCGCGAAGATGACAGCGTCTGCCGAGGAGTATGCGCGCATCCGCGAGTTCAAGTACGTCTTCCCCGACAAGGGCCACCGCCACCTGCTGAGCGCGTTCGCGGACAGCCTCCTCAACGACGCGCCCTCACCCATCGACGAAATGGCCAGCATGCGCGCGACCTACCTGAGCCAGCGCGCGATGGAGTCCATCCGCCGCGGTGCGCCGCTGCCGGTCAATGTCGAGGATTGGGGCATGTACGTGCACGCGTGTAACGCCGCCGCCGTTCGCGGAATCGGCGTCCGCCTGGGGATACCGTCGCTTGCCTCGAAGTGCTGGTTGTGTGAACTCGGGGCGCTCGCTCAGAACATCTCGTTCTGTCTAGGCCGGCGGTTGTGAGTACAGACGCGTACGATGACGTAAGACTTGTTCACGTACGTCCTCGCCGCAGGGCTGTACACCTTGTAACATTTCAGCCGAGTGCAAAGCGTGGTCTCACCTCGCTGGCCCCCACCTCCCCCCGCGTCGGTGGGAGCAGGCTTTTGCACTAGAGCGACTTGCAAAACCCCAATAGGCCGAGGCCTCGCGCTTAACATCATGCATGGCAGAGGTGTCGAACGCGGCGCCGCCGAGATGCGAGCGCGGGAGCGCTCCGCTTGTAGTGGCGACCGTCAGGGCGCCCTCTGCGCCGCTGGCGATTCGCCACCCGAGCGGAAGGCCCTCACGGGCCTACTACAAACGCGACATCGCCGGCTTGCGGCGCCACAACACAGGTAGGACAACTGGGGTTTTGCAAGTGGCTCACTACTGTGCGGCGTTGATA
>JAJRTI010000432.1 GCA_024278415.1 Planctomycetota bacterium
CCGAAGATGACGCCGGCCTTCTCACAGAGCTTTGCGATCTTGCTCAGGCGCCGGGCCGACTCGTCGACGTGGTCTTCGGCCGGCGTGCCTTTGGGGTGGTAGAAGGAGAACCCGCGGCTCAATTTGCAGCCCAGCTCCTGCGCGATCTCGATGGCGCGGGGCACGTCCTTCTTGATGTATTGGTCGAAGGGCGCGTATGTGTTGTGCGTGCCATCGTCTACGTCGAGGAGTTTCACCTTGCCGATGGGCGAGCCGATGGACGAGGGCTGCACCTCGAACTCCTCGTGCAGTTTCTTGAGCCGCTTGAGTTACGGCTTGGTGAGTTGCATGACGTTCTTGACGCCGCTGCCCATGTCGATGAAGCGCGGGCTGTAGTACGACATGCCGAGTGCGCGGAGCATGGTGAACTGCTCCTCTGCGAGTTTGCTGACCGGGCCTTCGTCCGCGAAGCCGGTGAGAATCACTTCGGGCGTAGCCATGGGGATCTCCTTACGTCTGCGTCGATCGGAATTTGCGCGGGTCGTGCGAGCGGCGGATTATAGGTGAACGGGCAGGAGGTGTCGAAGATGAGCGGGCTCGCGTGTGTGCGGCCGGCGCTCGCTATCCATGTCGTGGCGCCCCGGGCCATCGTCCCGCAGGCCGGGGCGCTTCCCACGGCCACAGCGCGGCACTCAAGGCGTTCAAAGACGCGCTCCCACAAGTCCCCGCCGGCGGCCCCGCGCCCGCTCATCCATACTTGTGCACGCTCGTGGCTGACGCGGGGAGGTAGCCGAAGAGCTGGAAGGTGATGAGGATGGCGACCGCCCCGAGGATGACGAACCAGGCGGCCCGCGTGCCGCTCCAGCCCTTGACACGGCGCAGGTGGAGGTAGATGAGGTACACGAGCCACGTGATGAGCGACCAGACCTCCTTCGAGTCCCAGCCCCAGTAGGTGGCCCAGACGGACTGCGCCCAGAATGCGCCAAAGATGAGCCCGGCGCTCAGGAACGGGAAGCCCACCGCAATCACGCGATACGTGAACGTGTCCACGTGGCCCAGGCCCGACGCAGCCGCGGCTTCGTCGTCGAGGCGGCGGACCGCTTTGAGGACTAGATACACGACGCTCGAGCAGAACGCGACGCCGAGCGTGCCGTAGCCGAAGATGTAGACGATCACGTGCGGCACAAACCAGGGGCTCTGGAGCGCGGGGGGGAGGTCCTGGACCGAGTCGCGGACTCCATAGGCATAGATCAGGGCCGCTGCGGCGACCGCTGCCGTGAGCGCGCCTACCGATGCGGTGACCATTTGGCCATAGGGGCCGACCGCGTAGAGCCTGTTTGTGAGGTAGATGACGATGTAGCCCAGCGAGAGGCAGAGCGCGGTGAGGATGATCGCCTCGAAGTTCGTTTGGAAAGGCACGTGCCCAGCCTCGTGGCCGCGGGCGAGGAGTGTCCCAAGGTTGAGCGCACCGGCGATTCCAAGCACGCCGGTAGCGGCGGCCGTCCCGGAGGCGTTTCGCTTGAAGGCCATGAAAGCAAACAGCAGGATCGAAAGCGCGTACGCGGCGAACGCGGCCCAGAGGAGCAACTCAGTTGACATAAGATTGGTCATGCCGCGGCCTCCCTGCGCCGGCGAAGGAAGGGGCGAACGTAGAACATGAACACGATGCCGAGGAGGACCATCCAGAGGCCGATCTTGACCAGAGGACACGCAGGGTCGCGCACGATCTTGATCCCGGCATAGCGGGGCCGATCCGCGCGTGCGTCCCACTGATAGAAGGTGAGCCCGCGGTAGCGAAGGGGATGGTTGACCTTCACCAGCGATGTGAGGAGGCGCTGGCCTTCCTCGTACACGCCCAATTGCGCCAGCCAAGCGCGAGGCTTGCCTGACGTGTCGGTCGTGAACGCCACCACGTCGCCGCTGGGCAACCCGATGGCCTCATGCTTGCTCCCGTCTGCGATCAGGTGCTGGGTGAACTGCTTCGGGCCGGCCTTGACATCGAGCACGATGGCCGGCGCGGAGTTGTCTGAGAACGGATCGTCTGTGGCAAGCGGCGGAGCCGGCGCGATCTCCTCGCGGATCTTGGGGCGCATGATAATGCGGTCGGCCGTGAAGGTGTAGCCGGTGTCGCCTAAGGGCGTGGCTTGGCCGATCTTGACCGGCATGCCTGGAGTGGCGCTGGTGTCGGTGACACCGAAGAGGCTCAGGCCTGCCGGGCCGCCAACCAGCAGAAACTTGGCCTTGGCGGGGCAGGTCCAGGCGTCAAAGTTGAGAGAGCATTTGAGCTTGTCGAACTTCACCTGGTGCATGGTCGAGAAATCGATGTTGGCAAAGACCCAGCGGCTTTCCGATTCCGTGCCTTTGGTGACGCGCAGCTTGACTGCCGGCTGCGTGTGGGCCTGGCGTTCGATGGGCAGCGTGCCACGCCGCGCGAAATCGGCATAGCACTCCAACACTTCAATCTGGTAGGGGCCAACGGAGAGTTTTTGGCCAGGCCAAGCGCGGCCGCGCGCGGTCTTGCCCGTTTCCTGGCTGGTGACAACGAGTTGCCCGAGCGAGGGAACGCGAGCCTGCTGAGCGAAGCGTTGTGCTTCGGCAGGCGTGGCGGACTCGATGAACCGAATCTTGACCGCGTTGTTCGGCGCGAGGTAGAGGCCGTCTGGGCCGTCGAACAGCCACGCCTCTTTGGTCTCACCACCGGGCGCCGTGACCGTTGCTTGCACGAGTGGCTTGAGTACCGCCTTGGGATCCTCGACGAGGTCTTGCTTGAGCACGGCGCGGGGCTCGACGCTCTTGACCGTCAGCGTGGTCGCCCCGCCATCGAGGCGGATGACCAAGCCGGGTTTGACCTTGTAGCTGCGCTCGAAGTAGACCCGGCCGGGATAGTCGGGGTGGGGCACTTGGATGACAAGATTCCGGCGGTAAACAGTCTTGAATGCTTCGAGTTGGAGCGTGAAGCCCAACGGGATTTTCTTGCCCGTGTTGAAGTCTTGATACGCGCTCGCGTGGTTGCGCTGTGCGTTGCCGGCTTCCAGGCCCAGGGCGCCGGTGCTGATGGTGAGCTTGCCGACAAAGAACCCGATGATCGCGAGCACGAGGCCGGCGTGCGTGGCGGCAAAGCCGGCGTCGCGGAATGTGAAGCGCCGCAGGCGCTTGGCGGTGCACGCCGAGACGTTCACAACGAGGAGCATCGCGATGGCGGCGAACCACCACGCGGTGTGCGTGCTCGATAGGCGTGTGGCTTCCACCACGCGGTAGAGCTTGTCGAGGAATGCCCTATGCTTCTCCTCCCACTTGGCCGCGGCCTGCCGCACGGCTTCTCTCACCAGCATCTTCTGATGCACCCGGCGTTGATCCCGTTCGTAGTCCTTGCCAAACTTCCGGCCCATGGCGGCGAAGCGAGCGTCTGCTTCTTGGCTGACGGCCATGGGGCGCTTCGGGCGCGCGAAGGGATGAAGGAGGCGGTAGAAGAGTTCCGCCTCTGACTGGTGGAAGGTCGCCTTGAACGCCTCCTCGCTTTCGCCTTTGAAGTCTGCGCGTTGCACCGTAAGCGTGCCGAGCGTGCAGGCGAGGGCGAAATAGCCGAGCACGACGACCGCCAGGTTCAACGAATACACGATAGCGGGCCGCCAGAAGCACAGGGCGACGATGCCGAGCGCCGCCACGCCCGCGATGGCTAGGCCCAGTTTGTGGTTGCCGCTTTCGAAGGTCGCTTGTGCGAGGCCGCACAGCACAAGCGCGACAAGCAGAATGCCGGCCAAGGGCACAATGGCGAGTGCGCGGGTCCGGGGGGGTTCGGGTGTGGTCATGCAGTAGCTTCGAGGGGGTAAGAAAACAGGGCGCTCGCAGCAAGCGCCCTGTTCAATAGTAGCAGATAATGAATGGGGGTGCGACTGGGCCGAGGCTATTTCGGCACGATCACGTCATCCTTCTTCTTTGGGGTGGCAGGCGGGGGCGCTGGCGCGGTGACTTTGGGCGCCGGCGCGGGCTTGGGAGCCTCCGCTTTGGGGGCTCCCTGCGGTTTGCCGTCGGGGGTCCAGTAGTCGGGGATTGCCTCGATCAGCAGAAGCTCCGTTCGCCGGTTCCTCGCCTTGTTCGCCTTCGTGTCGTTGGGCGCGACCGAGCGGTTGGCCGCGAAGCTGGTGATAAACATGCGGCCTTCGGACACGCCCAGGCCTTTCAGCTCGCGCAAGACAGCCAACGCGCGCGCGGCGCCGAGGTGGTGGTTGTTCTCCCAAGCCGAGTGGGTGATCGGGTCGCTGTCCGTATGGCCATCGATGCGCAAGATGCCGGGCCGGGCCTTCAGGAACGCGGCCACTTTGGCCAGTGCGCTCTTGCCGCGGCTGGAGATGTCGTTCTTGCCGGGCTCGAAGAGGATGCTCTGGTCGAGCACGAGGTGCGTGCCTTCCGCGCTTTGCCGCGTTCTCGCCCCATCAATCTCCTTCGCGAGGCGTTCGAGATCGCCTTCGAGCTTGGACTTCTCGTTTTGCTGGCGTTCGAGTTGTTTTTGGAGGTTCTCGTTGATTTGGCGCTCGTCGTCGTAGCGCGTCTTCCAGTGGTCGAGATCTTTCTGGAGCGCGGCCTCGCGTTTCTTGAGTTCGGCGACGGCGGTCGCCTGGTTCGCGTTCAGTTCTTCGAGTTCACTGTTACGTTTCTTCAGCTCCTTCATGGCGCACCCTTGTGTGAACGTCAAGACGAGAGCGGCCAAGATCAGTCGGCGCAGGCCTTGCATGAGACTTCCTCCTCCTTGGGCGATATACGACACAGGGCGCTAGCTGAGGTCCATCTTGAATATGGCGGCGAGCGCTTTCTTAACGATCGCGTCGCAATTCTGCGTGATAGGGTCTGGCAGGGGCACCGGCGCGCCGATCGCGGCGCAGGCCACATACGTCGCGCCAAGCAGCAACACGATCACGCACAGGAGCAGCACGGCAGAGGTGATGGGGCTTGTGGGCGCGGGGCCGAACACGAGCCCATCGGGCAGGGCCATTTCGGTGAGCGCCGGCCCGCCGTAGTCGCTCTCCATGTCCGTGGCCATCATGTCGTCCATGCCTTCGAGCGTTTCGTCGCCGCCGGTCAGCACGCCCGCCTCGGTCGCGTCCGGCTCCTCCAGCACTTCGGCCACGGTCGCGGTCGCGTCGTCGTCGGCCACGGTGAGGTCGATCGTGTCCGCGGTTTCGAGCCCCTCTTCGCCCACCGCGAGCAGTTCGGAGCTGCTCTCTTCCGCGTCGTCAATCGTATCGAGCAGGCTGCCCACGGCCTCTTCGCTCGCGGTGCTTTCGTCGTCGGCCGCGCCGGCGTCCACTTGCACGGACGCGAGTGCGTCATCGCTCTCGTCGCTCAACTCGAGGATGTCCGACACGGTTTCCGTGCCATCGCCGTCGCCCACGCTCACGCTGAGGATGTCGGACGATGAATCCTCGGCCGCGGTGATGATGTCGGACGACGAGTCCGAGTCGGCCAGGATGTCGGACGACGAGTCGTCCGCGACGGCCACGAGGTCGGAGTCCGAGTCTTCGACGCTGGCGGTGATAAATCCGGAATCGGAATCTTCCCCCGATGGGGTATCGATGTGATCCGTCTCTTCGAGCGTGATGTCTTCGGTGCCGAAGTCGAAGATGGACTCCTCTTCTTCCTTGACCGATTCCTCGACCACGTCGCTGCTCGGGGGAATGATGGAGGTCTGGTCGGAGTCCTCGTCAGACCCCGCGGCCACGAGCACGCCGCCGGTATCGCTGCTCTCGGGGTCCGCGCCGGGAATGCTGATGATTGTGGCCTCGTCGTCGGAGCTTTCGCCCGTGCTCTCGCCAACGATGAACGCGCCGTCGTCGAAGTCCTCGCTGGATTCTGGCTTGGCGGCCTCGGCGTCATCGCTGAGCATGACGGTTGCGCCGGTTTCAGTCGAAGTCTTCAGTTCTTCCACTTGCTCGCGGCGGAACTTCAACTTGCCCGCGTCTCGAATGGCGCTCAGCTTGCCATCGGCCATGAACTGGTCCAGCTCCGCCTTGTCGATTTGGAGCGTTTCCATGGTGTCTTCCATGGACAGGAATCTGCTGGTACCGGCCATTGTCGGGAACCTCCTGCGTTGCGCGGGGCAGGCCCGGACCACAAATCCGGCCGCCCAACGGCATTGTGCGATACAAACCGTACAGCTTCGCCTGCGATTCAGGCGTCAAGCCCCGTCATTATAAGCGTGTTCATGGGGACAATGCAACAGGAAATTCGCCACCGCGCGCGCGAGTGGTTTGCACGACACACGTTTCGAGGTCTCGGTCGTGCTCGATGGCGCGCCCGAAGCCCCCCGCCGACCCCGCGAGCCGTGTGCCCGTGTGCATGGGAGCCACGTGCAAGCGCATGGTGGGGCCGGTATAATCCTGGTGACGGTCCACAAGCCAATCGATTCATCCCAATCGTTTGCCCAGGCCTACCCCGCATTTCTCACCAGCCCGGAATAGAAGTGTCGGAAAAGTGGCCGTCTGAAGACCTGACCGGCCCAGGCGGACGCGTAGGTTGAGCAACAACCTGCGCGCGTCGAATCGGAGGGGCTGCCCCTTCGGGCTACGCCGTTTCCTTGACGCCCTGGGCCAGGCGGCGCCTCCACACGCCGAAAAAGGAGCAAGTAAACGTGTCCAAGACGACGGCTTGCCTTGCCGCCGCACTGCTGGCCTGCGTGGCCGCGTACGCGGCCGACGACATCCTCCTCGCGGACTTCGAGGGCCTGGACTACGGCGACTGGGTCGCGGCCGGCGAAGCGTTCGGCCCCGGACCCGCGCATGGCACGCTGAAGCGGCAACACCCTGTCAGCGGCTTCCTCGGCAAGGGGCTGGTCAACACCTACTTCAAGGGCGACCGCACCGTGGGCACGCTGACGAGCCCGGAGTTCACGATCCAGCGCAAGTTCATCAATTTTCTGGTTGCCGGCGGCCCGCACGAAGGGGCGACTTGCATCAACCTGATCGTCGATGGCAAGCCGGTCCGCACGACGACCGGCGCCAATGATAGGCCCCACGGCACCGAACACCTCGACTGGGCCACGTGGGACGTGTCGGAGTTCATGGGCAAGCCGGTCCGCATCAAGATCATCGACGACTACACTGGGGGCTGGGGCCATATCAACGTGGACCACATCTGCCAGAGCGACTCCCCAAAGTCCAA
>JAJRTI010000433.1 GCA_024278415.1 Planctomycetota bacterium
GCCTGTTCCTCGGCTGGCTCTTCAGCCTGTTCCTCGGCTGGCTCTTCAGCCTGTTCCTCGGCTGGCTGAGATTCCTCGTCCGCGGCCGGCTCTGGTTTGGGCTGCGGCGCAGGCGTGTCCGCGCCTGGCACGCGCCTGAGGCTCAGGCCGATCTTGCGGCCGTCGCGGTCCATGCGGATCACGCGCACTTCGAGTTCGTCGCCGACTTGCACCACCTCTTCCGGCGAGTTGATCTTCTGGTCTGACAACTCGGAGATGTGCAGCAGGCCTTCGAGCCCGTCCTCCAGCTCCACGAACACACCGAAGCTGGTGAGCTTGGTGACCTTGCCGTTCACCACGTCGCCCACTCGGTACTTGTCGGGAATCTCGTCGACCCACGGGTCGGCATCGAGTTGCTTGAGCCCGAGCGCCACGCGCTTCTTGTCGGGATCGACCGAGAGCACGACCGCGTCGACGCGCTCGCCCTTTTTCACGGCTTCGGAGGGGTGGTTGACTTTCTTGGTCCAGGACATGTCGGAGATGTGGAGCAGGCCGTCGATGCCTTCCTCGATCTCGACAAACGCGCCGTAGTTGGTGAGGTTGCGTACGCGGCCGGTGATGCGTGTGCCGGGCGGGTACTTCTGTTCGAGCAGGGTCCAGGGGTTCGTCTCGGTCTGCTTCATGCCGAGCGAGATTTCTTCCTTGTCCTTGTTGATGCCGAGCACGACCACGTCGACCATGTCGCCGATTGCGACGAGTTCCGAGGGGTGGTTGACCCGATGGGTCCAGGACATCTCGGAGATGTGCACGAGGCCCTCGACGCCGTCTTCGAGCTTGACGAACGCGCCGTAGCTGACGATGTTGACCACTTGGCCTGTGATGCGTGAGCCGACGGGGTACTTGACCTCGATGTCCTCCCACGGGCTGGCGCTCTTCTGCTTGAGGCCGAGGGAGATTTTCTCCTTCTCGCGGTCCACGTTCAGGATCATGACCTCGATCTCTTCATCGATGGCCACAAGCTCCGACGGGTGGCTGATGCGGCCCCAGCTCATGTCGGTGATGTGCAGCAGGCCGTCGATGCCGCCGAGGTCCACAAACGCGCCGAAGTCGGCGATGTTCTTGACTTGGCCGCGGCGCACCTGGCCGACCTCGATTTCCTGCATGAGCTGTTCTTTCATCTTCTCGCGCTGCTCCTCGATGAGCTTGCGCCGCGAGACGACGATGTTGCGCCGGCCTTCGTCGATCTTGAGGATCTTGCAGGTCACCTCTTGGCCGATGTACTCGGCGATATCGCCTGGCCGGCGAATGTTGACCTGCGAGGCGGGCAGGAACACCGGCACTCCAATGTCGACCAGCAGGCCTCCCTTGATCTTGCGCATGACCACGCCCGTGACCACGTCGCCCTCGGTGCAGGTGGTGATGATGCGCTCCCAGGCGCGCATGCGGTCGGCTTTGCGCTTGGAGAGCTTGATGAGCCCCGAGTCGTCCTCGACCGCTTCCAGGAGCACTTCCACTTCCAGGCCGGGCTCGACGATCGTTGGGTCGGCGAACTCGTTCAGGTACATAACGCCTTCGGACTTGTACCCCACGTCGATGACGACGTCGTCGCCGATGATGTTCAGCACGTGGCCGCTCAGGATGGTGCCGACTTCAAAGTTTTTGATCGACTCTTCGTAGGCCCGGATCAGCGCCTGTTCGCCGCCTTCGCCCAGGGCTTCCTGGACCTCGCGGTCGATTTCTTCTTCGTCGATGCCGTGGTCGTAAAGTAGGTTTCGGTCTACCATGAATACTTTAGCTGCTACACAGGTCCTGCAACGGTAACCACTCGCTCGCCGCGGGGCGTTCCGCCGGGACGCAGCTCCTTAGCTGGTGTGGTGATGGCGATGGGCCTTGCGCCGCGGCCTCGACCCAGCTTAATCGAGTCCGCGGTGCGCAGGGCTATCACGAACGAATGCGGTCGCACAGCAGTTGCACGACCTGCTCAATGGTCATGTGTGTGGTGTCCACGGCCTCCGCGTCATCGGCCCGGCGCAGCGGGGCGGTCGCGCGCGTGGTGTCGCGTTCGTCGCGCGCGACGATGTCCGCGAGCACCTGTTCAACCGTGGTGTCAATGCCTTTGGCCGCCAACTCGCGCTGGCGGCGTCGCGCCCGTTCCTCGGCGCTGGCGTCCAAGTAAAACTTGAACTCCGCGTGGGGGAAGACCACCGTGCCCATGTCGCGGCCTTCGGCCACGAGGTCGTTGGCCTCGGCGAAGCCGCGCTGGAAGGGAACGATCGCCTTGCGCAGCGCGGCACAGCCCGCGGCATGGTGCACTTGGGCGGTGATCTCGGGCGTGCGGATCGCTTCGGTCACGTCCTCGCCGTCCAGCCGCACGCGCGTGGCGTCCGTCTCGGACAGCAGCTCCAGGTCGATCGTGTGGGCAATGTGGCAAAGTGCGTCGGCATCGGCCATGTCGACACGATCCCGCATTGCTTTAAGCGTGACGGCTCGGTAGATGGCGCCGCTATCGAGGTGGGTCCACCCCAGGGCGTGCGCCAGTGCCTTGGCCACTGTGCTCTTGCCGGCGCCGGCCGGGCCGTCGATGGTCGCGATCACGCGCAATCAACCAAACAGTGAGACAGTTCGAAGCGTTTGGGGACATGATGGGAGCCAAAGAATATAGCAGGGCATGTGCCACATTGCAACTGGCCTCGCAACTGGCCTCGGCCGCGGACCCCCGCACGCGGCGCCCGTACAAGCAGAATGCCGGCGCCCGCGAGTGCGAGCGCCGGCAAGAGTGGGTGTGGCCGTCGGGCCTGAATGGCCCGTCGACCGGTCAGGTCGACGGCCACCTCCGGTCAGAACATATCATGTTTGGACCACCTCCTTCCTCAACAAGACCACCCCAGCGTCGCCGCCTCCGGATGAGCGGCCCTGCTGGGCTTGCTTGTCCGTCCCAACGCGTTATCGGGACACGATGACCACGGCAGCCGGTTAAGCTACCGCAGTTGTTACAAGGCGGGCTGCGCCCGCAACCCGGGAGCGGAACGCCTTCGCGTTCCGCGCTCCTAATTGTACCTTGGCCCCATCTTGTTGGCAAGAACGTGCGTGGACTTGGTTTGGCGCGCCATGCGGATTGGGCGCGTCCGCCGTGTGCCATCACGACGGCCGGCTGCTATAATGGCGCGTCCGCATCCTCCTGA
>JAJRTI010000434.1 GCA_024278415.1 Planctomycetota bacterium
AAACCCCGTTCGGGGTTTGCGCACAATTGCGCCCCCTGTGGCGTTGTGGGAGTGCGTTTGGCCAATCGCACGACGCGGGTCTCCAAGCACAGCCCCACCGACTCAGATAGGCATACGAACTTGCGGGACGCGACACTAGGCCGGCGGCTTCACTTCGTTGCAGCCGCCGGCTTGGTTCATGTCCCCGGCGGGCCTACTTCCGCTTCGCCTTGCGCGGCTGCGGGACCTTCAACTCCTTGCCCCCTTGCTCCACGGACTTCTGCGCGGTCTCGCAGATCGCGATCACGTGCAGCGTGTCGTCGAGCGAGATGGGCGGCTTGCCGGTCTCGATCATCTTCACGAACCGCGCGAGCATGTTGGGGTAGAAGTCCGTGACCGTGTCGATGACGGCCTCGCCCTTCGTGCCGCGTAGCACGAGCCGGAACGAGCCTCGCGCCGCGCCTTCGCCACACATCCAGGTCGCGAGGAGGCCCTTCTCGAACGTGAGCTTCACGAGGTCCAACTCCTCCGTGCCCAAGTGCTGCACCGTCGCCACCCGCTCCTGCACCACGCCGAGGAGCAACTCGAGCGAGTGGATGCCGTAGAAGATCAGCTCGTTCTGCCCGAACGTGGACGCGAGCAGCGGCTTGCCGACTTTCTCCTTGAGCGCCGCGTTCAGCGCGACCGCCTCGTTGCAGTAGCGGATCGACGAGCCCGACTGGAACAGGGCGCGCTTGCGCTTGGCGCGCTCGATGATGCGCTTGGCCTCCTGGTAGCTTCGGCTCAGCGGCTTGTCGCAGAAGAGCGGGATGCGCTTGTCGATGAAGTACGGCGCGAACTTCTGGTGCTCCTGCGAGCAGTCGTCCGCGATGAGCACGCCGTCCACGTCTTCCGCGGCGTCGCGGTAGTCGTCGAGCACGACGCCGATCTGGCGCGTGTCGGCCAACTCTTGCGCGGCCGCCTTGTTTGCGTCCCAGATGCGGGTGATGCGCGCGCCGGCGAGGCTGGGGTGCGCGGCTTGCGTGGGCTTGCCGGTCTCCGGGTCGAAGATGCCGTTGAAGAGGCCGGTGAAGGTTTTGCCGTGGGGCCATTCGGCCGCGGTCACGAGCGCGAGCTTGAGCATGGTAGCGACTCCAGAAGGGGAACGGAGGACGTAGCCGAACCCGCCAGGGTTCGGGCCTGGGCGGGCACGGGGACATGAACCAAGAACGCAAAGTCCACCGTACGGCGAACGGCTTCGGCTACAGATAAGATAGAGCAGCACTTGTATCACTGCGACGCGCCAGGGTCAAGGCGCGAGCAGGCTGCGGCATTACGCGCCCCCTGAGCGCCCGAAGCGCGCCGTACGGCGGACGGCTGTGACTGCGGCTCGCCAAGCACGCCGCCGGCGGGCGTGGTCGATATTTGCGCGTGCATGAGACTCGATGCCCGAACGCCCGCCAGGGCGTGACGGAATCTAGCCCACGGTGAAGGCGGCGGCGAAGCCGACGCCGCAACCGTGGGAGAACGGCAGCGAGAGGTTAGCCCCCGAAAGGGGGCGACGGATCGTGGGCAGCGATACACACATTTTCCGTCGCCCTCTTCGAGGGCTCTCCGCGCTCGCGGATTCGCTTACCCACGGTTCCGCTTCGCTTCACCGTGGGCGAGTGTCCGTCGTCCCCGCTGGGGACTTGAAGGCGATACGCGGCTGGCTCACTCTTCGAAGCGCGCAAATCTCGAGCACGCATGCCGCTCGCGCCAGGCTTGCGCGCTCTGTGCCCCATCGCTACAATCGTGCGTTCCACATGAGCCCGCCACCATGATTCGATTCCGTGGCGGGCATCCCCTATGCCAGCCCCGAACATTGCCTATGCTACGCTCTCTGTTCATCTGCTTCATCGTGTTTCTGTGTGGCTGGGTGCTCATGGCGGTCGAGATTCTCGGCGGCAAGATTTTGCCCATCTACTTCGGCAGCGGCATCTATGTGTGGGGCAGCGTCATCAGCGTCTTCCTGCTGGCCCTGTCCTTGGGGTACGTGGCCGGCGGCATGCTCTCGCAACGCGTCGCCAAGCTGTGGGTGTTGCTGACGATCATCGCGACTGCGGGCGTGTCGATAGCACTACTGCCCACGTACTACGACGAGCTGGCCACCTTCATCCAGCAGCGCATGGAACCGCCCATGGGCGAGCAAACGGCAGACGACCCGGCCGCGTTCGAGCAATCCATTACACAACAAGCCTTCGCCCAGCAGTTTGGCTCGCTCGTGGCCAGCGTGCTCCTGTTCCTGCCGGCAAGCGTGCTGCTTGGCATGGTCTCGCCCTACTCGATCCACCTCATCACGCGGCAAGTCGGCAACGTGGGCATGAGAAGCGGCATGCTGTACGCCATATCCACGGTCGGCAGCTTCCTCGGCACGCTTGTGACCGCGTTCTACCTGCACGCACACATGCGCACGCCGAACATCTTCCGCCTGTCCGGCGGGCTGCTCGTCGCGGTAGCCGTGGTCGGCATGGTTCTCTCGCCGCTGCTTCGCCAGCCAGCAGCCGAAGCCGCGGCGGAGGCGCCAACGCCAGACAGCGAGTGATGCCGGGGCCGCCATCCTAAGTTCCGGGCCATCTCCGACAACCGAACACCGACAACCGAACACCGCCCCATGCCCCGACATCCCCACCCCACTTGCATGAGCCGCGGCGGCCGGGCCCCTGCCCTCGCCGCGGGAGTTGTGCTGCTTATGCTCACGCTGCCCATCAAAAACCTCTTCGGCCAGAGGATTCTGTTCGAGGCCGAGACGCAGTACCACTACGTGCGCGTTGTCCAGAAGGGCTCGCTCCGCACACTCTACTTCCGCAAGGGCCCCGGCGCGGCCAAGCAGTCGTCGGTCAACATCCGGCGCCGCCACAACCTGGAGCTGGAATACACGCAGATCGCCTTCATCGGCCTGGCGTACACTCCGCCCCCCAAGCGCGTGCTCATTGTGGGCCTGGGCGGCGCCCAGATCCCCAACGTGCTGCGTTACTACTTCCCCAAGATGGCCATCGACTGCGTCGAGATCGACCCGGTCATCGTCACGGTGGCCGAGGACTTCTTCTTCTTCAAGAACAAGCCGCCCACTCGGTCCATTGTTGCTGACGGCCGCGCGTTCATCCGCCGCGCCGGCGCAAGCGGGTGGAAGTACGACATGATCGTGCTCGACGCCTACACGAGCACCTACATCCCAGAGCACATGGTTACGAAGGAGTTCCTCCACCAGGTCGCCCGCGTCCTCTCGCCCGGCGGCTGCGTCGTGTCCAACATCCACTCGAGCAACATGCTCTACGACTACCAACAGCGCACGTACGCGAACGTGTTCCCCCAGAACTACACCTTCCTCGGCCGGCGCAGCAGCAACGCGATCGTCGTGTCCCTCAACGAACCCGGGAGCGTGAGCTACGACGACATGGCCAACCGCGCGGCGCAACTCCAGAAGCAACATCACTTCGCATTCGACCTGACCAAGATCGCCACAATGTACGAGGCCAAACCCACCTGGAAGCAAGAAGGCGTCATCCTCACCGACGACTTCTCGCCCGCAAACATCCTGCGCATGCGCGCGCGGTGAGCAGCGGAACGTAACGCGTAAAGGCGTAAAACGTAACGCAGGCATCCGTCCGCCTCTGCCTTACGCCTTACGCCTTACGCCTTACGCCTTACGCCTTACGCTTTACGCTTTTCCTCCCCCCTGCACATGGGCCGCTCAAGGCCCCAGCCCTTTGCGCCAACCGGATCTTCCCCCATGCCCTTCAAGCTCGCCCCCTCCATCCTCGCATCCGACTTCGGCCGCGTGGCCGAGCAAGCCAAGGCCGCAGAAGACGCCGGCGCCGACTGGATCCACTGCGACGTCATGGACGGCCACTTCGTGCCGGTCATTACCTTTGGCCCACAACTCCTCGAAGCCATTCGCAAGGCGACCACGGTCCCGCTCGACGTGCACCTCATGGTCGAGCACCCGGGCCGCATGATCCAAGGCTTCGCGGACGCCGGCGCGGACTACATCACCGTGCACCAGGAGACCTGCCCCCATCTGCACGGGACGATTCAGGACATCCGCAAGCTCGGATGCAAGGCCGGCGTCACCATCAACCCCGGCACGCCGGTGTGTACGCTCCAGAATGTGGCCGCGGACGTGGATCTGCTGCTCATCATGTCCGTCAACCCCGGCTTCGGCGGGCAAAAGTTCATCGACTCCGCGCTGGGCAAGTTGGAAGAGGCGCGGGCGCTCATTGACGACTCCGGCTCGCAGGCCTTGCTGTCCATCGACGGCGGAGTCAAGGCCGACAACGCCGGCCGGGTCGGCGCGGCCGGCGTGGACGTGATCGTGGCCGGCTCCGCGGTCTACGGCGCAGACGACTACGCGGCCGCGATCTCGGAAATCAGGGAGGCCGCGGAGACAGGGAAAGCGGGCACACCGTAAGGTAACCAGATTTACCTCAGAGGCCACGCAGGGCTCAGAGGACCGGAATGTCGAACGCACTCGCCCATGCCGGAAGTAGGAGCGGATCCCGAAGCCACGGGATCGCCTTCCGTCTGCACCGTACGGCAATGCAAGCATCGGAATGCGGAGGCGTCCCGCTCCAGCTTCTTGTTTTTCGTCGCGGTTCCTCACGGATAAGGCACTGCGCCGCCGTCAGGCCGTTCGTAGTAGGGCGATTTATCGCCCGTCGACGGCCTTGGAGAGACGGGCGATAAATCGCCCTACTACGAGCCTCGCCACGTCGCGCCGGGCACATGACAAAAAGTTGTCAATGTGCCGCCGTAAGCGGCTAACGGTCGAAATCCTTTCGTGCTCTTCGTGCTAGGAATAGGGAGCAACTTAAGGGTTCCTCGCTGTTTCGTGTGGGTAGTGCCTTTCCCGCAACTGGTCCTGCTCATCGTTGTATTGGCCTTGGCCGCGCGGTAGGGCATGGGATGGCAGTTGTCAATTGGCGTTGGCGCAAGCGGCCACTCGCCCCAACGGGGCGTGACATACCAGCCCGGGGCGCAGCCCCGGGAAAA
>JAJRTI010000435.1 GCA_024278415.1 Planctomycetota bacterium
AGTGTGACCGGCGGTTGAGATCCGGGGAAACTCGACGGTTCAGAGCGTCAGCGGGGGCAAAAGTCGCCCGGTCGGCGGGGACTCGGTAAGACGAAGTTGCGAGAAGGGTTGGAGGGCTCGGCTTACAGACCGAGCCCTCCGGGGACATCTATTGCGAGAAGTGCTGGCAGTGTGCGGCGCATCTCGCGTGCGGTCCACTTTTTCATCCTTCCGCGAGGTGAGATGAGCGAGAGGGTCGTGACATTACAGCTGAAATGCGCACGCTGCGAGCGGGCTTTTTACATCTGTCAGCGCCACTATCGCGGTCACGAATACTGCAGCGACGCCTGCCGTATCCCCGCGCAGATCGAGCTTCACCGGGAGGCAACCGCCCGCCATCAAGATTGTAAGGAAGGGCGACGCGACCACGCCGCCCGGCAGCACGAGTATCGCCAAGCGCGTCGACCGCCAAAGAAAGTGACTGATGTGGGTCGAGGAAAAGTTGCCCCACATGGTTTGACTGATCTGCCGAACGGCTCGGCATCGTCGATGGACGACGAGCACGCAGCCGACGGCAGGAGCAGCGACCATGAGTGTGTACACGTTGTTGATAGCGGTCTCGCAGACGCAGACGCGTCTACTTCTGACCTTTGGCCCCGACGAGCTACTCCGAGCTGTTCTTCCGCCGCCGTCGCAGGTGGGTCACGACTTCGCCGCCCCGAGCTTGCTGCGAGGCATCGCCACATGGCTGGACCAACCCCTGCGCGTTGTGTTGTCTGTGGAGCCATCGCAGATCTGCTCGTGCCTGGGCCTCACCGACGCGCTCGGGATCGGCCACGCAACCGTCTTCTACACCGTGGACGCCGTGGAGAGCGGTCGCCGCCGTCGCGCAGGCCGGCGGTTGCGTCTCCGGAGAAACGGCGGTGACTTTCGGCAGCTCCACCTCTTGCGTCGGCAGCTCGCTGAAGGCGGTGCTGCATGACTATCTCCCAGGAAAAGGAGTCGGAGATCCGCCGGCTCTTCGAAGTCGAGAAGTGGAAGGTCGGGACCATCGTCTCGCAGCTCGGCGTCCATGAGGATGTCGTCAAGCGGGTGTTGAACTTGCTCGAGCCGAAGATGCGCAAGAAGCGCAAGAGGCCAGGCAAACCAAGCAAGCCCCGCGTGCGCAAGATAGCCCCCTACGTCGACTTCGTTGCGCAGACTCTCGCGCAGTACCCACGCCTGACGTCCACACGGCTACTCGACATGCTCGTGCCCCGCGGCTATAGCGGCAAGGAGCGCACGCTGCGCGAGTACGTGGCCACGGTTCGACCCCGGCCACGGCGTGAGGCCTACGTTCGACTCGACCCGATCTGCGCGGAGCAGGCGCAGATCGACTGGATGCACGTGGCGAAGGTTGCGGTGCCGGGCGGTGAGCGGTCCCTGTGGCTCTTCGTGATGGTGCTCGCCTGGTCCCGCGCGATGTGGGCGGAGTTCGTCTTCGACACGACCGTCCACTCGCTCTTGCGCTCGCTGGTTCGCGGTATGCGCTACTTCGGTGGAAGCTGCCGGCAGTGGCTCTTCGACAACGCCAAGACCATCGTGCTGGAGCGATACGGCGATGCGGTACGCTTCCATCCGGCGCTCCTGGAGCTGGCTGGTCGATATCACGCTCAGCTACGCGTGTGCACCCCCTACAAGCCCAATCAGAAGGGTAGCGTCGAGCGTGTCAACCGCTACATCCGGTCGCGTTTCCTCGCCGCCAGGACGATCGTCAGCATCGAGCAGGGCAACCGCGACATCCGCGCGTTCATAGACGATATCGCCCACGCGCGACCACATCCCACCTGGCCGGAGCGTTCCGTTTCAGCATGCCTGGCTGCCGAACACGAGCACTTGCTCCGCCTACCGGACCCCGAGCCAAACGTCGAGCTGATCAAGCCAATCGCGGTGGACAAGACCGCATCGGTTCGCTTCGACCGCAACATCTACTCGGTTCCTCCCCAGCATGCGACGATGTCGCTGACGCTCGTCGCCGACGATACGCTCGTCCGCTTGCTCGACGGGCAGGAGCAGGTTGCCTCGCACCAACGGTCCTGGGGGTTGCGCCAAAAGGTCGTCGACCCCGGGCACCGCGCCGAGTTGCTCGCGCAAAAGCGCGGCGCCCGCCGGGCCCTCGGACGTGGGCGACTCCAACAGGCCGTGCCAACTATCGACATCCTCTTCGAACGCTGGGTCGAGGCCGGCCGCAACGTCGGCAACATGACCACGCGCACACTCAAATTGCTCGACCTCTACGGTCCTGCGCTTTTGGCGCAAGCTATAGCCTGTGCCATCGAGCGCGGCACATCTGACCCTGGGGCCCTTGCGCAACTCTGCGAGCAGCAACGCAGCCAGCAGCGGATTCCGGTGCCCATCGACGTCGAGCTCGGCGATCACGTGCCAGACAAAGAAGTCATCCCTCATGACCTAGGACGCTATGATGAAAACTAAAGGCATTGACGTCATCACCGCGCTGCACGCCCTCGGCTTTCGCGCCGACGCAGATGCCCTACGAGCGCTGCTCACGCAGGCAACGAAGGCACGTCATTCTCCTATGCAGACCTGCGAGCAGCTCGTCGCCATCGAACGCACCGCTCGTGATACGCGAAACCTCAGAGCACGAACCAGAGCCGCGGCGCTCGGCAACTTTAAACCGCTAGATCGCTTCGATTGGGCACATCCCAAGAAGCTCGACCACAGCCTCTACGAGCATCTCCTGACCCTCGACTTCCTTCCCCATGCGCATAACATCCTCCTGCGCGGCGCGAGCGGTCTGGGCAAGACGATGCTCGCGCAGAACCTTGGTCTCGCTGCACTCAACCACGGCCATACCGTTCGCTTCACCACGCTGGCCGCAGCCCTTGGCGACCTGCTCAAACAGGAGTCGCTCCCCGCCCTCGAGCGGCGCATCAAACGCTATACGTCACCATCGCTGCTGATCATCGACGAGCTTGGCTATTTGCCATGTGACAGCCGCTCCGCGGACTTGCTCTACAACATCGTCAGCCGCCGACACGAAGTCCACTCGACCGTGATCACGACTAACTTGTCGTTCAAGCGCTGGGGCACCGTCTTTCCCGGCGCTGCTTGCGTCGCCGCTCTCGTCGATCGCTTCGTGCAGCACTGCCACGTCATCGACATAGAGGGCGAGTCGTGGCGAGAGAAGGAGTCACGATCTTTCTCTCCGCCACGACCGTCAGGCCCGAAGACCCGCAGAAGAAAACCTCCCCGACCCCGCTGATCCCGCCACCAACTGTCACTTTTCCCCGGATCTCAACCGCCGTCTACACGTGCTTCGACCGGATGGTGTTCCGGGGCTACTTGCCGCTGATGCACGGTGCGGAGATGGCGAAGCTACTCAATCGCTGCGACGTCCAGTACCAGACGCTGAAGGAGTTCTTGCTGGACAACTCGGAGCGAGTCA
>JAJRTI010000436.1 GCA_024278415.1 Planctomycetota bacterium
GCGCTCAGCGTCTCCCGACGGTACGAGTCGTAGTAGCACAGCGCTGAGCTAAAGGCCGGGACGGGTATGCCGAGTTGCATCGCGGTGCTGACCACGTCCCGCCAGTTGGCTTGCGTCTTGTCGATGATATCTTTGAAGTAGGGGGCCAGTAGCAGGTTTGCGAGGTCAGGCTGTGCGCCGAAGGCCTCTTTGATGCGGTTAAGGAATTGGGCGCGGATGATGCAGCCGCCGCGCCAGATCATGCTGATCTCGCCGAAGTTCAGCTCCCAGCCGTATTCCTTCTGCGCCTCGCGCATGAGTTGGAAACCTTGCGCGTAGGAACAGATCTTGGACGCATAGAGGGCGTCGTGGATCTTGGCGACAAACTCGTCCTTGTCGCCTTCGTACTGGGCTGGGGGGCCTTGGAGAATCTTGGACGCGGCGACACGCTCGTCCTTGAGGCCGGAGATGCAGCGGGCAAACACGGCCTCCGCTATTGTGGGGGCCGGCACGCCAAGGTCGAGCGCGTCTTGCGACGTCCACTTGCCTGTGCCTTTTTGGCCAGCCTTGTCGAGGATCATCTCCACCAGCGGATTGCCGGTATCGGGGTCTTTGCGCGCGAAGATGTCCCGTGTGATCTCGATCAGGTACGAGTCGAGTTCGCCTTCGTTCCACTTGGAGAACGTGTCGTGCAGTTCGTCGGCCTCCATGCCGAGCGCGTTTTTCATGATGTAGTAGGCTTCGCAGATGAGCTGCATGTCGCCGTACTCGATGCCGTTGTGCACCATCTTCACGTAGTGGCCCGCGCCGTCGGGGCCGATGTACGCGCAGCAGGGCGTGCCGTCTTGGGGCGCCTTGGCCGAGATGTCGGTCAGAATATGGCCGACGTAGTCGTATGCTTCCTTCTGGCCGCCGGGCATGATCGCCGGGCCGAAGCGGGCGCCCTCCTCGCCGCCGCTCACGCCGGTGCCGATGTAGAGCAGGCCCTTCGCCGAGAGCATCTCATTGCGCCGAATCGTGTCTTTGAAGTACGAGTTGCCGCCGTCAATGATGAGGTCGCCCGGCTCCAAGAGCGGCACGAGCCGGTTGATGAAGTCGTAGACCGGATCCCCCGACTTGACCATCAGCATGATCTTGCGAGGCTTGCTGAGGAGGCCGACAAACTCCTCCAGCGTGTAGGCCGCCTCGATCGTGCGCCCGGCGGCTTCGCCGGCCATGAATTCCTTGGTACGCTCCGCGGTGCGGTTGAACACCGCGACCGAGTAGCCCTTGTCGTTGATGTTGAGCACAAGGTTCTGGCCCATGACGGCCAGGCCGATCAAACCAAAGTCTTGACCCATCGTTCGAGTCTCCGAAAGCAGTAACGGGTGGGGGGGAATTTGCTTCGAACGCCGTTTGGCACAGAGCATCGCGCCTGCGGGCGAGTGTGGCGATTTTAGCGGCTGGCTACTGCAAGTCAAGCCGTTCCGGGCCAGGAGTTCCCCACGGAGGTTTGCTGATCTGAGCGGCCCATGCCGCAGGCTCGTAGTAGGGCGATTTATCGCCCGTTTCTCCAGGGCGGCCGACGGGCGATAAATCGCCCTACTACGAGCCAGCGGGCGAGTCATCCTGCGTTGGCTCCTCAGCCGATGGCACCTCTGCGGGAGTCTCTTTGTCTTCACTCGTATCCATGGGCTCGCCACGGACAGTGCGAGCGAGCGCATCGACGAACTCCGTGACGCGCGAGCGGCTGGGCCGGCCAGCAAAGAGCGCAAACTGCACGTGGCTGCGGTAGCGGTCGTAGAACAGAAGCTTGCGGCCGGTCGCCATGAGGCCTTGCACGAGGCAGAAGATCGCTGCGCCTCCAAAGACCACCCACGACACCGGTTGCCGTTGGCCGGCAAGCAGCATCGCGAGCGTGCTGATGGCGAGTAGCCCGATGGGGATGAGCGAGGTCTTGAGCCACCACGCGCCCCACGCGAAGGTCGGGACTGGTTCCGGGTGAATCTCCGACAGCGAGATGAGCCGCGTCTTCGTGCCGAACAGGCTCTCATCGCGGCAGCAAACATAGGTGGACTTGAGCAAGACGATGTGCCGACTGCCCATGCACTCGCGCTGTAGGAGCGCGTGGGTGTCGCCGGCATTGTGGTGGACGTCGTGTAGGGCTTCGAGCAGTTCGGGCACGTGGCTCAAGCCTGCGGCCGTGGCCTGGTGCCGGCGTCCCCTGATGCAATCGACGATCTCGTCGAGCTTGTATTGCACCGCGCGGGAGTCGAGCATCTGGCCCAGCGTCTCAATCGCGTCGATGACCGCGATGCCATCGGTGGAGCGCAGGCCGTTCATCGCGGCGGCGAGCTTCGCGGCGTCACGGCCGCCGTGCTTGCTAAGCGTCTGCGTTGAGTAGTGTGCGAGCATGAGGAGCGCAAACGTCACCGCGAAGACCGGCAACTCGAAGAGAAAGGAGTCGAGGGGCAGCAGCCGGCCCATGAGGTCCGTGAAGATGGCCGAGAAGACCAAGCCGTACCCCACCGCGCGGGGCCAAGGCATGGTGAGCCGGCGCCAAAGCCAATACAGGAAGATCAGCGCCAGCAGCACAATGCGGAAAGCCATCCACTTGAGCCCCATGGACACGCCGCCCACCCACACGAGTTGCGGCCCGCCGAACCCGATGGCCAGTGCAAGGACGAGGAGGAACGGCATCACGACCCAGAAGCCGTTCTCGATCTCATGGGTGAAGGATCGCTGGGTGGGCTCGCGGGTCTCGGTGGAGGATGTGCTGGCCTTCTTCGCCCGGTGTGTGGCGATCCATGAGCCAATGAGCACGAACAGCGCCCACGCCACGCCATGGAGCAGCTTGGTGCGCGGCTCCAGCTCCATGCGCATGAGCGCATACGCGATGCCCGCTAGCCACACCAGTGCAACCGCCGCGACGATCGCGAGCCGCCAGGCCGCTTGCACGACGAAGTTCGACGTGACGCATGCCTCGCTTCCGCAGGTGCGGCAACGGTAGATGCGCAGCACGTCCTTGGGGTAGAGCGGGAGGAAGAAGTACGCGACGAAGCGCAGCGCGAGGTGGAAGTCGTGCTGCACCGTGGTCTCGCACTTACCACAAGCGTGCTTGCGCGAAAACCAGGGGAAGGTGAGATAGACGTTCTGGTGGCCGATCACGGTAACGGGCGACTCGCGGTTGGAGTAGGATGCGAACCTCCGGCATTCTACGGCGCACGCGCCGGATTGCAAGGTGGTAGCCGAAGCCGCCAGGCTTCGGGGGATAGGTTGCTGGCCAGTAGTGCTCAGATGTCCTCCGCGGCGACTTCCTTGCCGAGCGCCGCGGACTTGTAGATGCCCTCGGTGATCTGCGCGGTCTTGAGCGCGATGGCCGCGGTGTCGATCATCTCGACCTTGCCGAGCAGGCCGTAGATCCAGTTGTGCTGGGGGCTGTCGAAGCCGACCGCGGTGGGATCGCAACTGTGCCACCGGCGCTCGAAGGTGGCGATGTCGACCGTTGCGTTCATCTCCATGTCGGACAAGGTCGTGAAGTACCCAAACGGCTCGACGCACACGCCTCCCTGCGCGCCCATCACGCGCGCGCCGTTGCCAGCGTCCATGTGGATCGCCCAAGCCTCCTCGATGAAGAGCGTGATGCCGTTCTGATAGCGCACGAGGCCGATGCCAAGTTCTTCCACGTCGTACCCGCTGGCCTTTCGCCGGTCTTCGTACATGCCCGTCTTCTGGTAGATGCTGCCCGACACCGTCTTGAGGGGCGGGTTGTCGATGAGCCAGTTGATAAGCGAAAGGTGGTACACGGCCATGTCGAGCATCGCGCCGCCGCCCGCGGCTTGGGTCTGCACGAACGCGGGCGTGGCGTACCCATCGACAAACGGCCGGCCGCGGCGCCGGTAGAAGCTGCTCTTGGCGTAGTACAGCTCGCCGAGGCGGCCGTCGTCGATGAGGCGTTTCGCCGCGCGGGCATCGCCCTTGAAGAGCGTGCCGAGCTGGATGCTCAGCTTCTTGCCGACCTTCTGCGCGGTGTCGTACATCGACTTCGCATCCGCATAGCAATGCGACATGGGCTTCTCACAAAACACATGTTTGCCCGCGTTGAGCGCGTCGATCGTCACCGGCGCGTGCAAGCGGTTGTGCAGACACACGTCGACCGCGTCGATCTCATCAATCTTGAGAAGATCCTTGTAGTCTGCGAAGACTTGCTGGATGCCATTGGCTTTGGCCACGCGCTGCGCCTCGTCTTCATCGAGATCGCAGACCGCCACGATTTCAGCTTCCGGGATCTCGCCGTAGCGCCGGATGTGGGCTTTGCCGATGATACCTGTGCCGATAATGCCAATCTTGATGCTTTCGGACATGGTGGACTCCAAACGGGATGAGAGATGAGAGATCGGCCGGTAGCCGCATGCGCCAGCATGCGGGATCTACCGGAATGAATCATGGATCGGCGCGCCCTGGCGTTGTCAGCCGGCCGTACGTCTCCGGCCGGCGGTCGGCGAGGCGCATGTCGCGCAGCACGCCGGCTTCGCCGCCATGAGAACGCTGGCCCAAAAGCGGTTGGTCAAGATCGACGTCGGCAAACGCGACACCGACGTGCCTGCCCAGGTCGGCGATGATGTTGCCGTCGGGGGCGGCAATGCAACTCTTGCCAACCATCATGCCGGCGCGCCACACGTCGGTGCGTTCCGTGCCATAGCTGCTGCGCGCGACATAGACGAAGTTGTCCGCCGCGCGCGATCGGATCTGGAGCGCGAGTTGGTCCTCCGTGTGGCTGCGCTGAAGCGACGGGAAGAAAATGATCTCCGCTCCTTCAAGCGTAAGGATGCGCGCAGGCTCGGGGAAGCATCCGTAATAACAGATCATGATGCCCACCGTCCCGAAGTCGAGTTCGAACACGGGGAACTCGTCACCCGCGGCCAGCCCGAGGGTCTCGCGCTCATCCTGCGTCACGTGCACCTTATCGTAGCGCCCCGCGGCCGCGCCGCTACGGTCGAGGATGAGCGCGGTGTTGAAGAAGAGGTCAGCACGGCGCTCGATGATTGGCAGAACCGCGTACATCTCGTAGCGTGCACACGTTTGAGCGACGCGGCCGATCAGGGAGCCCGTCGCGCCGGCGCGCGTCCTCACTTTGTCTGGGTCACAGCCCATGACATTGAGGCACTCCGGCAGGCAGCAGATGTCCGCGCCTTCGCAAGCAGCTTGTTCGAGAAGCTCCAATGCGCGGGCCTCGATGGCATCTGCGGCAAGGCCCGGTTTAGGCGCGGGTGGCTGGCATGTGGCGATGCGTATGGGTCTTGGCATGGGGGCTCTCCCAACTCGCGGCATAGCATAACAGGGAGCGCGGTGGGACGACAATGTTCAGCCACACGGGGACGCCGGCTAGCAGACTCGCGGCCACAGCAGCCACCGCTTTCCCATTCGTTGCTTCAAGCGAATCGCGGAAGCGAGCCTGCGACGTTTCACTTGGCGGCTCGATCCGCGGCATGGACCAACCGCGTCTTGCCCCGGTAGTCGCCGTCTCGGTCCACGTCGACCAGTCCGCTCTTGATGAGATGCAAGTTCACGTGCGTCTTGTTGCGCAGGTGAAGATAGGCTGCGGTCTCGCCGGGGGAGGATGTGACACGGGGATCCTCCTTGAGGAACACGCGTTGGCCTCGGACGATCTTGCTCAGGAACGCAACCGCCTCTTCGCTGCTGCCCTGCCGCGGCACGATGCCAATGAGCCGCACGGTTTGGCCCGTGTCGAGCGTCACCCGGTCGGGCGCGTCCACGCTCACGACCGTATGCAAGTCTTGCCGCGCGGCCTCCTTGCCGTCAACTTTCGAGCCGAACTGGCGTTTGCGCGGGTCCACCTTCTTGTCGAACTGCACCGGGTCGGTGAAGAGGTAGGGGAGTTGAGCCAAGCGCTCGTCCCGATCGATGGGAGGACGCCGCGGTTCGAGCAAGTGGTGCTCGGCTTCAGTCGGGAAGAGCCCGCCTTCTTCGAGACCCAGCTTGTCCTGGATGATGGGCACAAAGTCGGCATTGGCCTCGTACCCGATGGAGTTGCGGTCTTGGTTCCGCGCGGCGAGCGTTGTCGTGCCGCTGCCCAGAAAGGGGTCGAGCACGGTGTCGCCGACGAACGTGAACATACGGATGAGCCGCTTGGGCAGCTCCTCGGGGAACATCGCGAGGTGCTTCTGTTGCCGATCGCCTGGGAAGTTCCAGTGCCCGTAGAAGTACGTGTTCCACTCCTTCGTCGTGAGCCGCGAGGCCTCCTTGCGCTCCTTGGACACCGTTGGCGGCTTGCCGAGCTTCTTGAAGATGAGGATGAACTCGTAGTCGAGCTTCACGATGCCGTTGCGCGGGAACGGGAAGGAGCCCATGATCGTGGCGCCGCCCGACGTGTTCACCGTCGTGACCTTCTGCCAGATGATCGCGCCCATGTAGTCGAGCCCGCTGGTCTCGCAGAAGCGGATGATCTCGGTGCGGATGGGGATGACTTTGTAGCGACCATAGTACGCGGCCCGCGCGAACTGGTCGCCGATGTTGATGCAGAGCCGGCAGCCGGGGTGCAGCACGCGGTTGCACTCCGACCAAACGAGGTTCAGGTTATTGATGTAGGCCTCGTAGGAGTCGTCGAACCCGATCTGCCCCGCGTGGCCGTAGTCCTTGAGCTGCCAGTAAGGGGGCGAGGTGAGGACGAGGTGCACGGAGTCGTCCGCGACCTCGCGCATGTCGCGCGAGTCGGCGATGATGATCTTGTGGGTGGTATGTGACATGGAATCGAACCATACCGACCGGCTTGTGGTCTGTCAAACGGAGGCTTGCGCCTCCATGTGCTGAGCCATTGTGCTCCAAAGAAGACTCGCGGTGGACGGCCGTACGTGTTTAGCATGCGCACGTGAAAAGCGAGACGCGTAGCCGCATGCGCCAGCATGCGGGCCAACCGTGACTGGCTCACAGATCGCCCGCATTCTGGCGAATGCGGCTACCGCGCACGCTAAACGCGTACGGACATGGCCGTCCGTCGCGAGTCTCTATAAGCGAGAGGATTCTGCGCACATCATTTGGGCGTAACTCGCGCTCCGCCCAATATGGAGGCTCATGCACGCACCCCGACGGGGTGCAGGGATATAGCCTTGGGCTTCAGCCCAAGGACAAAGGCGGCAGGAACAAGCCCCCGCGCTGTAGGCGCGGTGGAGCCGCCCGATATCCCGCCGC
>JAJRTI010000437.1 GCA_024278415.1 Planctomycetota bacterium
CGCCTCTTGCCAATGACCAACGAACAAAGGGGCCTCGCCCGCAACCCAAGGTCGCTGACCGCCATGGACCAGAGGCAAGACGTGGCGTGTGGAGCACAAGTTCGCTGTTCCCTATTCCGTATTCCGTATTCCGTATTCCGTATTCCGTATTGCGTATTCGGATCGCGATCCGAGATACGGAATACGCAATACGCAATACCCTGCCAAGAGTGCACGCACACCGTGCAACTTTGTGTTTTTCGTGACCGTTGCTGATGGTGAAGGCACTAATGACGAGTGACCACTCAGTACTTCCTCTCCTGCGGCTCGAACTTGCCAAGCGTGACGGGCTTGTAGTCCAGGCGCAGGCCGTCGGGCGAGTGCGTGGCGATTGTGTGCTTGAGCCACTCCTCGTCGCGGCGTTCGGGGTGGTCGGTGCGGGAGTGGGAGCCGCGGCTCTCGGTGCGTGCGAGCGCGCCGGCCGCGATGGCCTCCGCGACGTCGATCGCGAGCGGCAGTTCGAGCGCGGCGACGAGTTCCCAGTTGAACGCGCCGGCCGCGCGCGTTACGCGCACGCCCCTCGCGCGGCCGCGCAGCTCGCGAATCTCATCGAGGGCCCGGCGCATGGCCGCGTCCTCGCGGAACACGCCCACGCCTTGGCGCAACGCTATGCCGAGTGCTTCGTTCACTTCGTGCGTCTTGGCCGCGGCCGGGCCGTGGCTCAGGGAGTCGATCTCATCGAGCACTTCGCGCTCGGCCAGTTCCACGACTGGCTTGTCGCCCATGGCCAGATCGCCGACGCGCTCGCGCAGATGGCCGCCGACGCGCTTGCCGAACACGACCGTCTCGAGCAGCGAGTTGCCGCCCAAGCGGTTGGCGCCGTGCACGCTCACGCACGCGCACTCGCCGGCCGCGAAGAAACCTTCGACCGCGGTCGCGCCGTGCACGTCCACGTCGATGCCGCCCATGGAATAGTGCTGCCCGGGCTGCACCGGGATCGGCTCGTCGATGGGGTCCACGTGGGCGAAGTCGATCGCGATCTCGCGGATGCCGGGCAGGCGGGCCTTGATCTTCTCTGCGCCGAGGTGGCGCAGATCGAGGTGCACGTAGCCCTCGCCGATACCGCGTCCTTCGTCGATCTCGGTCTGGATCGCGCGGGCCACGATGTCCCGCGGCGCGAGTTCCATGGCCTGGGCCGCGTAGCGCTCCATGAAACGCTCGCCGTCGGAGTTCTTGAGGTGGCCGCCCTCCCCGCGCGCACCCTCGGTGATGAGGATGTTGCTGCCGAAGAGCGTCGTGGGGTGGAACTGGACAAATTCCATGTCCTTGAGCGCCGCGCTGGCGCGGTAGGCCATGCCGATGCCGGCGCCGGTGCAGATGAGCGCGTTCGTGGACTTGCCGTACACCCGGCCGTACCCGCCGGTCGCGAACACGACCGCCTTGGCGCGCAGCGGCTCGACGCGGCCGGTGAGCAGGTTCATGGCCGCGAGCCCGTGGCATCGGCCGTCGGCGACCGCGAGGCGCAGCGCGAGCCACTCGTCGTAGCGCGTCACGCCCCGGCGCGTGGCCTGCTCGAAAAGCGTGTGGAGCATGGCGTGGCCGGTGCGGTCGGCCGCGTAGCAGGTGCGGGGCACGCCTTGGCCGCCAAAGGGGCGCTGCGCGATGCGGCCGTCGTCGAGCCGGCTGAACGGGCAGCCCCAGTGCTCCAATTCGAAGACGATCTCCGGCGCGGTGTGGCACAGGACCGCCGCCGCGTCTTGGTCCGCGAGGTAGTCGCTGCCCTTGACCGTGTCGAACGCGTGCGCGTCGGGCGTGTCCTCCTCCGCTCCGGGCATGTTGCCGAGGGACGCGTTCACGCCGCCCTGCGCGGCCACGGAGTGCGAGCGCGTGGGGTGCACGCGCGACAGCAGCGCCACGTCGGCCACGTCGGCAAGCCCAATGGCCGCACGCAGGCCTGCAAGACCTGCACCAACTATGATGACGTCATGCTCGATCACGGGGATCAACCGCTGTTGCGGGGACGCGATGCGGAAGCCGCCGCAGGCGGATCGCATCGTGTCCCCAGACGACCTTGTCTGGGGACACGAAGTCGGGCGCTTCGCGCCCTTGGTTCATGTCCCCATCGTCCATCGTCATGCCCCCGCCTTCAGCGCGAAGAACGCCCACACGTACGCGATGGATAGCACAACACCGACCGTGGTGCAGATCCAGAAGAGCAGCTTCTCCTTGCGCAGGCCGGCGTCGTAGAGCATCGCTCGCAGGCCGTACATCGCATGCATGATGAGCAGCGCGGCGATGAGGGTGATGCAGAAGCTGTTCGTGTGGAGCTTCCGCGCGGCCTCGGCCAAGTCGGCGTTCTTCTTCGACAGCATGAGCAGCGCAGTGACCATCTGCATGCCGAGCAGCAGAATGAGCACGAGGCCGGAGACGCGGTGGAATAGCCAAGCAAACATGGCGAAACGCCGTCCTTGCGTAGGGGCGAGGGGTTCGAAGCGACGGCGGATTCTATCAGGCTGGCCGGGGCCGTTCAACGACGGCGCGGCCAGGGCGCGTGCACCGAGCCCCCTCTACTTCGCGGAGACGATTTCCACCGCGCCGGCATGAGGACTGTTCTTGGGCAGGAGGGAGGCGATCCCACGATCCAAGGTTGCGAGCCGCCCTCCCTTGCTGATGGCGAGGCCCAAGAGGTAGGCGTCCGTCACTTGCCGGTGCCCCACGAGCAACTGCACTGGGATCTCCGACGCCGTGCATAAGTCAAGGTGGTCCGGCCAGAAGACATGATGCTCCAACTGGACAATCCGTTGGAGCAGCGACAGCGCCTCGACCGGCGAGGCGGCCTCCGGGATGATCCTGGGATTCGAAGATAGCCGCACAAAACCGCACTGCGTAAAAGGACACGTTGCCCACCCCTCCGAAGAGTGCCCGGCAAACCAGGCGTGTGCTAGGCTGTGATGCACATGGGATGGCCACGCCAGCGCGATCAATAGGTTGAGATCGAGCAGGTTGGCCATCAGGGCTCATCCTCCAGTCGCTTGACGTGCTCCAAAGTGATGGGCTCAGCATCGGGTGGCACGGTGAAGACGGGAAAGCCGTTCTGGCTTGCTGTGCGGTTCTGTGCTACCAGGCCACGGCGAATGAGGCTGGAGATTGCCTTGCCCAGCGATTCTCCCTTGGCCTGGGCCAGGTTCCTCGCCGCGACGAGCAGGTCGTCATCTATTGTTACCGTAGTTCTCATGCCACAATGCTATCATCGCTACATCATGATGTCAAGATGCGCACAGATGGGGCGTGCTACCTCCGGGCAGTGGCCGCGGCCTCCCCTCGCAGCCAAGCTGCGATAACCTCCGCCGCGGGCTGCGTGTTGCCGGCAGGCCTGGCGATAGCCCCAACGTCGTGTGCGCGCGCGAGCGCGGCCATCTCCTCCTCCCGCTTGCGCAACGCTGGGCTCGGGTCGTCGATGAGCACAGAGGGCAGCACCCAAACCACGTCCCGCGCGTGGGGGTGGTAGCCGAAGCGCACGGACCAACGCACAACGTTGAACACGCACCGCTTGTACGCCTCGAAGTCCAGTGACAGCGGCTCGCCCGGCAAGGCGATGAGCAGCAGGTGCTCCGCGTGTGCTTTGAACAGCTTGCTGCTCTGCTTCGCCACCGCGTCGATGGTCGCACCGTCGAAGGGCCGCGCGGTCACTTTCACTTGGACGCTGGGGAAGGCCATCTTCATGGCGGCCTCGACAACTCCCGCGTCAAGCCCCGTGGCCGTGACCTTGAGCGGGCCTTGCTTGGCGGCTGACAGCGTCCGCGGAATGAGCGTCCGGCTGCCGGCGAACGCGTCGAGCGGCAGGCGCTCGCCGGCCAGCGTCTCGATGATCGTCTGCGCGAAGACGCGGTGGCCGTTGAGATTGGGGTGGATCGTTTCGCTCATGAGCATGACCCAGGCGCGGCGGTCTCGCTTCTGGATGGCCTCGAACTCCGCGCGGCAGTCGGCCACCGGCGTGTGCGTCTCCTTGCCCACGTCGCGGATGATCTGCGTGTAATGGGCGAGCCGCTCCGGCGGCCGCCGCGGCCCGGCGGGGTATGTGTTGTTTTGCGTGCACAGCATCACCGCCGCGCCGGCGTCGCGGCAACGCTTGATGATGGCGCGAAGGTTCGCGGCGAACGCCTTAGGGTTGTATCCGCACACGTCGTTCATGCCGTACATGACCACGACCAGATGCGGCTTGCGCCGCAGCACGTCGCGCTCCATGCGCTTGAGCCCGGCGCTCGTCGTGTTGCCGCTGATGCCGGCGTTGATCACGTCGACCTTCGCGTTGGGGTAGAGCTTGCGCAGGCCCTGCTCGACCAGGTCCGGGTAGGCCAAGCGGCTGCCGGTATGGTAGTAGCGGCCGGTGATGCTGTCGCCAAAGCAGACGATGCGCGTAGCCTCGCCGGCTTTCAGGCGTTGCACGACGCGGCGTAGCGCCGCATCGCCGTCGGCTGCGCCCAACGCCGCGCCGGATGCGAAGGCCAGAGCGATGAGAGTGAGCGCGAGTTCTCGCAACGGCATGCAGGGCAAGTGTTCGTTCATCACTGGGGTTGCTCCTTCTGTTCGGACAGGGCGAACGGGTGTTGTACTGCTTCCTCTTGGCTGAGTCCAGCGTGCGCCCGGGCGGCGCATGGGGAAACTCAAGGCAGATTCTCCTTGACTCCACCCACAACCAACCGTTAGAACACGGTCCACGTCCGCCGCTCCCAATCACCTCACACAAGGCGACCGCAGAATGCCAAAGCCCATCTCAATTAGCGCCCTCGAGAAAACGTTAGCCAAGACGCGTCAGCAAGCGGCCGAACTGATGGCCCGGCGGAAAGAATTGCTCCGCCAACTCGCGAAGATCGACAAGAAGATCCAGGCCTTGGCTGGCGGCGCTGGCCTGGGCGGCCGTACGGCCCCAAGCTCAAGGCCCAAGAACGCCAAACCCCTCATGGACTGTGTGGTCGAAGCCTTGGGCCAATCGAAGGACCCCATGACCGCAGGCGAGTTGGCGGACGCGGTGACCGCAATGGGGTACGTGAGCGCATCGAAGGATCTCAGGCAGCAAATCTGGACACAGATCTACAAGGACGATCGAATTGGGAAAGCGGGCCGAGGAAAGTTTGTGTTGGCGAAGAAGGAAGGGAAGGTTCGGGCGAAGAAGGCCGGAAAAAAGAAGACGAAAAAGTGACGCAAGGAGGGCTCGGCTCTGCGCCCTGCACTATGAACGTCAGAGATGCTGGTATTCCTTTGCACCTTTGCCGCGGCCGTATGTGCAGAGTCTAAGACGACAAAGTCTTATCCCCCCATGCCTCCGGCGGCAACTCGTACACTGGCGATCGATCCTCGAACGAAAACCGTGGGAATATGGCGGGAACTCGGTATCAGGCCTCGAAGTGTGAGTCAAGGGCAGGGCGTCGGCCCCCAGGGATACCCTGGTATCTGCTCATATCTCTCCCTTTGCCCAAGATCGTGATGCACCAGCGGAGCCACAGACAATCATGAGTGCTTTGGACTTGCCAATTGAAGGACGAATCGGGGTGTCAACCCATTTCATGCCCTCGGTGCACGGCGAAGACATCTTCCGCGCAATCGAGTTGGCTCACGCGGCCGGTTTTGCTGGCTTCGAGCTTGTCCCCAGTGAGGACCAGGGGCAGATGGGGTTTCCGCACAACGTTCGTGACGTCGGGATCGACCTGCTGGACGCGTCCACCTCAACCATTGCACGGCTGAAGGACAGTTTGAGTGTGTTTGACTGGGTCACGGTCCACGGTCCACATCTCGACTGGAATCTGGCCAGCGCCAATCGCCACTTGAGGCGGCTTACGTGGGACTACTATGATCGCTGTTTTGAGTTCGCCCTCGAGGTGGGAGCGGCCGCTACGACCTTTCATGGCGGCGGGGGCACGTGGGGGTTCATCCGGCCGCCGGAGGAGGCCGCACAGTACTCTTGTGAGTATGCGGAACATCTCATCCAGAAGGCCAAGCCGGCAAACATGCCTGTCGGCTTCGAGGCCGGGGGGCTCGACTTTCTGAAACACGTGTGTGATCGAGTGGATGGATGGGGAGTCAATCTGGATATTGGGCACGCCTACATGAACGCTCGCTCGGACGATGGCTTCTATGGCTACATCGACAAACTCGGACCACGCATCATCGAGGTCCATCACAACGGGGTCTGCCACTACTGGGACGGTTTTGTGGAACACCTGCCCACCCACCTGAATAACACGATCGACTACCAGGGAACCTACGAACGTCTGAAGGCGCTCGATTACCGCGGGCCGATCATCTGCGAAATCATGGGTCCCGACATCGGCGAAGCACTGCGGCACTGTCAGGAGGCAAAGGCGTTGATCTGCGACATCTGGACTGGCGCAAGCCGCTTGCGAGAGCGCTGGGGGCAGCGGGAATAGCCCGCATTTCTCACGAGTCCAGGCGGATGTCGATGCAAGGCGTACGGTGCGACGGCGTGCTTCGGGCACGTCGAGCGCCGTGCAACGCAGCAGCGGCGTCCGACTGGGCTCGCCCGAAGGGCCAGCCCGTCCGTCCGACGCGTACAGGTTGTTGAACAACTCACGCGTCCGAGGAGCCCGGAAGATTTTCAGACACCCAATCTTCCGACACTTCTATCCCGGGCTGGTGAGAAATGCGGGAATAGAGGCGAGTACTTGGCCGACCCTCGCGGCCAGCCAACGCGGACAAGCCGTGTGGCGCAGGCGACGCCCGGGCGCGCGGCTGGCAATGAGGCGAAGCGGGTGCTAACATGGCCTCGCCATGGTACACGCCTGCATACTCGCCCTTTCGCTTGCGGCAAGCGACGGCTTCCCGGTCACCGCAACCGACGCGCTCGGAGTGTCAATCACGCTCGCGCGTGCGCCGCGGCGCATCGTGTCCCTCGCCCCGAGCACGACGGAGTGCGCGTTCGCCATCGGCGTGGGCGACCGCGTCGTGGGCGTGACGCGCTTCTGCAACTACCCGCCGGAGGCCAAGACAAGGCCCAAACTCGGCGGGTATCGCGACGTGGTCGTGGAGAAGGTCGTGGCCGCACGGCCGGACCTCGTGCTCGCGACACGGGGCAACCCGCGGCAGGCGATCGACATGCTCCGGCGCCTGGGGCTCAATGTGTTCGCGTTCGAGACCGAGCGGCTGGACGACGTTGAACGGGGGCTCACCATGCTGGGCAAACTCACCGGCGAGCGCGCCGGCGCGGCGAAGGCCGTGGCGAAGTTGGGGGCCGAGGTGGAGGGCGTGACACAGCGCCTCGCCGGCCTCCGGCCAGAGGACAAGCCGCTCGTGTTCTTTGGAGGATACGACCCGCCGTTCTTCTCGCCGGGGCCGGGCACCTACCTGGACGACCTCATCCAACTCGCGGGCGGCCGCAATATCGCCGGCGACGCGCGGATCCGGTGGCCGCAACTGAGCCTGGAGAGGATCGTGGCCAAGAACCCCGATGTAATCGTGTGCGGCTTCACGCACGGCACACAGGCTAAGGACGACGCGACCGCGCTCGCACGGTTCCGCTCCAAGCCTGCCTGGCGTCGGGTCAAGGCGGTCCAAAGCGGCCGCGTGTACGTGGTGGACGTGGACCCGTTCATGCGGCCCACGCCGCGCCTGGGCCAAGCGCTACGCACGCTCGCCGAGTGCTTCCACCCCAGCCGGTTCGGCAAGCCGAAGGGGCGAGCCAAGCCATGAAGCTATCCGTCATCATCCCCTCGTTCAACGAAGCCGCGACCATCGGCCAGTTGCTTGAGCGGGTGCTTGCCGTCGACATGCCCAAGGAGGTGATCGTCATCGATGATGGCTCGACGGATGACACGGTTGGCATTGTCGGCCGATTAGAGGAAGTGCGGCTCCTGCGCCATGAGCGCAACCGGGGCAAGGGTGCGGCGATCCGCACCGGGCTGGCGGCCGCGACCGGGGACGTGGCGATCATCCAAGATGCGGACCTCGAGTACGACCCCAACGACTACCATACGGTGGTCCAGCCCATCGTCGAGGGCCGGGCGGACGTGGTGTACGGCAACCGTTGGCACGCCGGCGCGGGCGTGTCGTATCGCCGCTATCTATGGGGCGGAAGGTTTTTGACGCGTGTAACAAACGTTCTGTATAATGCCGGCATCAACGACGAGCCCACGTGCTACAAGGCGTTCCGCATGGACGTGTTGCGCCGGATTCGCCTCGTTTGCACGGGATTCGAGTTCTGCCCGGAGGTCACGGCCAAGGTGCGGCGCCTCGGATACGACATTCTTGAGGTGCCCATCAGCTACGAGCCGCGCTCGTTCGACGAAGGGAAGAAAATCCGCTGGACCGACGGCGCGCTTGCATTGCTCGTGCTGATCAAGTACAGGTTCTGGCCGCTGAGGACCTTCGTGCGAGGCGAGGATTCGGCCTGACACACCTGTCGATCCAGTCGCCGCCGCGCACGCCGCCCTGCCGGCTCCCCTGTTTGGGAGTGCTTGCCGTGCTCGACTTATCCGACTACGACAGCTCCCTGTTTGCGGATACGTACCGGCGTCTGATGGGGAGTCTGTCCGGCGTCGAGGAGCCACAGATCGAGCCCTATGGCGTGGTGGGCGAGGACGTGGTGCGGGGCATCTGGTTTGGGGGGCACCACAAGCGTATTCTGGCCACGGAAGACGGCCGGCGCCTCGAAGTGATGTCGCCCGGAGGGTGGAACGTGGAGGCCGGCCCCGACTTCCGCCACGCGGAACTCATGGTCGAGCAGCAGGGGATCGTGCGCGGCGACGTGGAGGTGCACGTGCTCGCGAGCGATTGGGCCCGGCACGGCCACGACAAGAACCCCGCGTACGACGCAGTGGCCCTGCACGTGTGCCTGCGCAACGACACGCCGCATGAGTACGCCACCAATTCGCAGGGCCAGCGCGTGCCGCAACTGGCGCTGGAAAACCGCCTCACATCGGACCTTGCAGAACTCCAAGAGGCCCTCGCACAACAGGACTATCCGGCCGGCGCCGATACGGACGCCGGGCTCTGCCGCAAGCACAGGCACGACCGCGGCGCGGGCTCGGACTGGCTCGGCAAACTGCTGGACTTTGCCGGCGACGAACGCATGCTCGGCAAAGCGCGGCGGTTCGAGTCAGCCCTCCAGGCCAAGCCCTTCGACCAAGTGCTCTACGAAGGCCTCATGGAGGGCTTGGGCTACAAGAGCAACGCCGCGCCGTGCCTCCAGTTGGCCCGGCTGGCGCCGCTGGACTACCTGCGCCGGCGCACGGAAGGCGCGGAGGCCGGCGCGGCCCGCGCCGAGGCCGTGCAAGCCGCGTTGTTTGGCGTGGCCGCCCTCTTGCCAAGCCCCGACCTGGACACGGACGAAGAAACGCGCGACTATGTGGCCCGTCTGCACGGCCACTGGGCGTCGATGAAGGGCGATTTCAAGCGCCAGATCATGGACGCGCACGTCTGGCAGTTTTCGGGCTGCCGGCCGATCAACTACCCGCCGCGGCGCATTGCCGCGATGGGTTGCCTCGTGGCCCAGCACGCGGCGACCGGCCTGGGCCAGGCGATGCTGCGCTGCTTCGAGGCGGGAGCCGGGGCCAACGGCTCCCGCCAGCGCGCGCGGGCCGTGCTCAAGGAGGTGTCCGCCGTGTTCGCCGCCTGCACGGACCCCTACTGGGACACGCGCTACCAGTTCGCCGGCAAGCGCCTCGCCGCACCGCGCAGGCTTGTTGGCGACGACCGTTGCGCAATCCTGGTGGTCAACGTGCTCGTGCCCATCTTGCTCCAGTACGCGCGCCAGCACGCAACCCCGGAACTGGAAGAGCGCGTGCACGCGGTCTTCACCCACTGCCGCAAGCTCGCGGCCGACAGCATCACGCGATTCATGGCGCGGCGCATCCTCGCCACGGACGAGGAACGCCGGCGCTGCATCACCGGCGCGCGCCGGCAGCAAGGCCTCCACCAGATCTACCAGGACTTCTGCAAACGCGACGACCTGGACTGTACGCAGTGCCTGCTCGTGCTGGCCATGGACGCGGCCCCGCGCATGCCGGCCGCGTCCCGATAGCGAGCGATTCCATGACCCAGCCCTTTTCGCCACGAACCCAAGCCGTCGTCGGCGTGGTGTGCTTCGGGCTCCAGTTGGCCCTCCTCCTGGTGCTGTTGCAGTGGCTCCACATGGAGGCCGCTCGCCCGGTCAAGCAAGCGATCGCCGCGGCAGGCGGCTTTCTCGTCGCGGCCGTGCTGGTCTTCCCCGCGTGGGCCGTGTCCGGCCCGGTGTACGGCGTGACGAGCGTGCTGATTGCGCTCATCGTCGCGGTGGCCCCTTCAGGCGCGCACTTCGGCATCGGCCAAGCCATGATCCTCGTCGTGCCGGTCGCCGTGGCCATGCGATACCGCACGCGCCTGGTGGAGATGGCGAACGGCTTCCAGGGCCGGGAGGAGCACGCGTCCGCCGAACTGGTCGAACTCGAACGGGTTGCCGCGGACAAAGACTCGAAGCGCCGCGCGTTCGAGCGCCGCGTCGCGCGCATCCCCCATCTTTGCGAGACCTGCCAGCGGTTGGGAGCGTCGTTGGACGCGGGCGAGGTGCTGCGCGCGGTCGTGAGCGAGGCCGCGACGGGGCTCGACAATTCCGACCACGCGTTGCTCTTTCTGCAAGAGGACCAAGACCTCAAGCTTGTGGCCGCGTACCCCACATTGTCGCAGGAACGCCTCCAAGCCTGCCAGCCGCAAGAGGTCGACCGGTTCGTGTTCAAGAACGGCAAGCCCTACTTGTGTGCCCGCGCATCGAGCGACGTGTACCGGTTCACCCACGACGAGCCCGGCCCGGTGGCGTCGTTCGTCGCGGCGCCCATTCGGGCCGAAGACCCCTCCGACCAGGGCGCGCGCACTTGCGTCGGGGTGCTGAGAGTGACGAGTTCCCGGCCAGACGCGCTCAGCCGGGCCGACATGGACGCGCTCAACATTATCGCCGCGCTCGCGGGCATGTCGATCCAAAACGCAGCGCTGTACGACCGGTGCAAGCAGCTCGCCATTATCGACACGCTTACCGGCCTCAACACGCCGTCGTACTTCCGCGAGCGCTTCGCCGAAGAGTTGAAGCGCAGCGCGCGGGAGAGCGCCCCGTTGTCGTTTCTCATGATGGACATCGACGACTTCAAGGCGTACAACGACACGTACGGCCACTCGGCCGGCGATACGGTGCTGCGCAACATCGCGGACGTGCTGCGCGCGAACAGCGAGAGCGGCGACATCCTCGTGCGCTACGGCGGCGAGGAATTCGGCGCCCTGCGCCAGACGGACGCGGCCCCTGCCAAGGCCTGGGCCGAGCGCCTCCGCGCGAGCGTCGAGCAAGCCCAACTGGGCGTGGACATGGGCTCCAAACCCCTCACCATCAGCATCGGCGCCAGTTCGTTCCCTTCCGACGGCGTCGAGGTCGACGAGTTGATCGAGGTCGCGGACAAGGCGATGTACCGCGCCAAAGAGGCCGGCAAGAACCGAGTGTGCTGACGGCCGCCCGCGGCTCGCCCGTGAATGAGCAAGAGGAATAACGGAATGATGGAAGGCAGGAAGGCGCGCGCGCGGCCGCATGCCATTCCGAGCCACTTGCAAAACCCCAGTTGTCCTACCTGTGCTGGGGCGCCGAAAGCCGGCGACGTCGCGTTTGTAGTAGGCCCGTGAGGGCCTTCCGCTCGGGTGGCGAATCGCCATCGGCGCAGAGGGCGCCCTAACGGTCGCCACTACAAGCG
>JAJRTI010000438.1 GCA_024278415.1 Planctomycetota bacterium
AAGGTCCTTGAAGGGCACGGCGAGTTCGACGGTCCACGCGTCGAAGCCCATGTCGCCGGCCGTCTTGATGCCTTTGCCGCTCCAGTGGGCGCGCGTGCGCCGGCCGGTCCACTTCTCGTCACACAGCCCACCTTCGGTATTGGTGACGATCTGGTAGTACGGCGCGCCGGCGCCTTCGGGCTGGAGGAAGGTCTCGATGCCGTCCGCCTTGAAGATGCTCGAGTCGTCTCGCTTCTGGGTGCCGACCAACTGTGTTTCCTGGCCCTTCTCGAAGCACTGGTAGCCGATGTAGAGGTAGCGGTCATCATACGCGCAGCGCACGAGCGTGGTCGCCGCGGGCTTGGACGCGTCTTTGGTCCGCACGAAGGCGGCGCCGGGGATGCGCTTCCAGATTGCGTCGTTGAGTTTTCCATCAAGGTTGATCGGGCTGTTAATGCGCACCGCGACGATGCTGCGCTCGAACGCGGCCGCGTCCGCGTCGACGCGCACGAATCGGGTGGTGGGTTTCGGCGGCTCGGCAGGCTTGCCGGTCATGAACTCCTTGCGCGCGATGTTGGAGAGGCGCACTTCGTCGATGAGACCGGGGAAGCGATACTGTTTGCCGCGGTTGTCGCCGCCCAGGTAGAAAGCCGACTTGTTGTCGCCGAGTTCGCCGGGGTGGGCCGCCTGAGCCACGAGCTTGCCGTCGACGTAGAGGCGCATCTTCTCGCCGTCGAATGTGCCAGCCAGGTGGACCCACTGCTTGAGGGGCAACTTGGTATGGATGGATTTCCAGTCGGAGCGCGCACCCGGCTGGACCCTGACGTAGAACGTCATGCTGGCGCCCTTGCCGGTGTAGAAGCCATAGAGGCTGGACCGGCCGATGATGCGCCCGAGGCGCTCCTCGCAAGGCTTGGCCATCCACACCCAACATTCGAGGGTCATGGCCTCCCGCGGAGATGCGGCCGCTGGGACACGAATGTTGGGGAGTTCGCCAGTGCGGCAGTCGAGAGCCTTGCCAAAACGTCCGTCCACGAGTTGGACGCCGCTGCCGTCGGGCGTGATGCCTAACCGGCCGGCGTCCTTGAGCGGCGCTTCGTCAAAGCGCAGGAGCAGGAGCGTGGCGTAGTCCGCGGCCGGGGGCCGGGGCTCGCCGGCGTACGCGGTCGTAACAGAAGCGAGGGACGCGACGAGCAGAAGGTGAGTCAGACGGGACATGGTGGATTCTCCGGGAAGTTGATTAGTCCTCAAACGCCGTCGGCTCGTCGCCGATCTCAAACTGGACCGCGTCGGCCCAGATCACGCCTGTGTCGATGAGTCGAACGTAAATTGAGTAGTGGGAGTTGGCCCTGGCCGGCACGACGCCCGTGAAGGAGTAGCGTTTCCAGTCCGTGGTGAGAGCGAACCGGCGCGTCTTGAAGCCTGGGGCCAGGAAGTAGACGCGCAGCCCCGGGCGTTGGGCTCGCAGGTATACCGAAAACACGTAGCGCGTGGGGCTGTTGTGTTGGGGACCGCAGTAGAAGTAGAAGCCGTTGTAGCGCCGGTCGCTCTTGGTGATGCGCAGGCAGTGGCGGCCGTGGTAGGGCGCGGTCGTGTCTTGCCGCCAGCCGGCGTCGGGGTTGCCGATGAGGGGCTCCGAATACCAGGGCCGGTAGTAGTCGGGCCAGCCGGGCAGGGAGGCCTCTTCGAAGCTCGGGTTGGGCGCGCGGTTGCGTTTGCCGGCCCGGCCGCTGCGGGGAATTTCGATCTCCAGTTTGCCCGCGGCCTCGGGGTGGGCGCGCATGCGCACATCGAGACGCGCGGGCTCAGCGAGCCGCGTGCCTGGCGGCAGCACGTACGCGCGGACGCCGTACGGATCGAGATGGTCGTCGAACGCGCCGGTGCGGAGGGCATAGCGGTTGCCTGCGAAAAGACGCGTGACGACTCCGTCGGCCGCGCCCGGGATATGGAAGCGCACCTCCACCGGATAGTGACGCGAGTTGGCCGCGAGCAGCACGTATCCGCCTTCTGGCCGGCGGCGCAGGCATGCCTGCACGTCGGGATACTTGTCCTTGTCTGGGTCGAACTCGCCAGGCTGGTAGCTCACCTGCTGGTCCACGTCGGGGGTGACCGCGATGGGGCCGAGCACTTTCAGTTGTTGCGCCACGGCAGTGAGCGTATCCCACGACGTCTGATGGAGGATGGGGTAGCGGAAGTAGAGCAGGCATTTGGCGCCGTGAATGAGCGCGAGGTAGGTCTGGCAGAATTGCTCCCGCGGGAGGATCGCGCGTTTGTGCACCCCGGACCAGAACTCGGCCATGGGCACAATCCACGTCATCTTCTGCCTCGCATCCGAGCGGCGCTTGTTGATCGCGACAATCTTGGACACGAAGTTGGGTGTGTTGCGGTCCGTGACGCGGGCGGGGATCCAGTACGGGTCGGTTCCAAGCGCGTCGCACCAGTCGAGCGCGCGGTCGCCTTTGGGGATGTGCGACGAATAGAGCAGGAAGATGGGATGGTACCCGTCGGTCTCATGGACAGCGTCATAGAGCGCGCGGCCGGCGACGTCTTGATCGAACACGGACAGGATCGGCTCGTCGAAGTGGTTGAAGCCGATCACGTTGTCCATGTCCATGCACGCGCGCACCGCGTCGAGCATGCGCTCGCGGTTGGCGTTGCAGTAGTCGCTAAAGATTTGCGTCTTGGCCGCGCGGGACAGGCCGCCCAGGCCGGGCGCGCTAATGAGGGCACCCTTGAGATGGGTGACGCCGGCGGAGCGTGTCGCCTTGACCGCGGCCTCAAGCTTCTCGCCGGCCAGGTGTTTGGCGAGAATGCTGCGGTCCACGCCGCGCTTGGCGTATGCCTCGATGCGCGCAAGCACGTAAAGCCCTTGGGCTTTGGCGGCTTGAGCATAGGCCTTGGCCTCGCGCGGCGAGAGGGCAAGGGCCCAGTGCGCGATGGTGTTGAAGCCCGCGTCCGCGGCGCGCTTGATGTCCTTCGTGTTGCTCGAGTTGACGCCCGCCATGAGTAGCCCAAAAGGGAAGAACGGCTTGCCATCGTGGAGGAGGACTTTGTTGATCTTGTCGATTTTCCATTCGCGTCCTGGCTTTGGCGTGAGCTTGGCGAGCGTCAGATCTTGGCGCACGAGCGTCTCGCCGCCGCGCGTGAGAGTGATCGTCACCTTGTGCCGGCCGTAGGGGAGGCCGGCAATGGGGAACGGCAGTTGCGCGTGGGCGGCCACGCCAGCCTGCGCGGATAGGGTCTTGCCTTGCGCATCGAGCACGCGGAGCGTTGTGCCGCGAAGGGCCTCCTCCGGCATGCCGAACGCGCACACCGCGACCGCGTGCGTTTCGGTGGTGTAGAAGGTGCGGTCAAGGTAGACGGCCATCATGTCGAGGGACGACATGTCCGCGACGCGGCTCGTGCGCCAGATTGCGCCGGTCTTGGGATCGGCCATGGTGATGATCGCCGACCTCTGCACCGGCGCGGCCGCGCGGACCGAGACCTTGACCTCCTGGCGAATCATGCCGTCGATCTCGATCTGCTGGGATAGCTCCGACTCCTTGCCGGAGATTGGCTTGTCCAGAATGGTGATGGTGGCGACGCCCTTGCGAGGGTTGTGGCCGCGCACGTCGAAGAGCACGTCGTAGCAGTATCGGCCGCCCTTGAAGTAGTAGCCGCCAATGTGCTGGTTGGAGAAGCTTGGCAGTAACGGCGTCTGGAGGCCTTTCACGTGCAGCCCCGTGAGCGCGCCGAAGTTGTCGGGCTCGTGAAAGGATCGCTGCATGCGCGCCCACGAGGTGAGTTGGCGCTTGTGGCTCACGGTCACGCCTTGCGCGTCGATCTCAGGGACAAGGTAGTTGCGCGTGACGTTGACCCTGGCCTTGGTGAGGTCGCCGTAGGACGCCAGCACGTAAAGCGGGATCGCGATCTCCGCCGTCCACCGTTGCGGTTCGGCCTTGACCGCGGACAGCCAGGGGCTATCCCATTGGGGCTCGCGCTTGGCGCCGATGCAGCGTTGTTCGGCCTTGACGCCCCACATGCTGAGTTTGAAGTGGAAGTAGAGCTTGCCGTTTGTGCCGGGGTCGAAGAACACCTCGATGGATTCGTCGGTGTGCACGGAGTCGTCGTGTGCGAAGATGGTCTGCACCGCCGCGCGCGTGGCCGCGTGTTGGCACTCGACGGCGATGTAGAGCCACGTGTTGTCGTAGGCGAACTTGGCCGTGGTGTCCTGTGACCGCGCGCCGCTGGGCAGGACGTAGAAATCTGAAGCTGGAGCGGCCCGACGCCAGCACGGGTCGTTGAGGGCTCCATCTAACACGGGCGGCGTGGCACAGGCGCGGATCGCGGTCTGTGGCGCCGCACCGGCCGCGGCGCAGAGGAGGAGGCAGTAGGCGATGATCGCTCGCATGGGATGGGCTCCTGGCGGCCTCGCGGGCATGAAAGATGGACGCCCCGTTAGCGTTGGATCACGACGCGCACGACCTGCCAGCTTCGCTCCGGGCTGAAGCCCTTGATCTCGCGAGGGGGGAGGCCCGCGGCCGTGACGCGGATCGAGTACGAGCACCGCGTCATGCTTGGCTGGTTCGGCGCGTCTGTCGCGCGCTTGGAGAACTCGGTGAGGAGGATCGCGTCGGCCGATCCTTGGCCGGGCGTGCGGCCGGCTCGATCGGTCGTCTGTTCGCTGTTCTCAGCCAGAGCCGTCGCCCCCCGTTCGCTCCTCACGCGCACCTTAGCGCCCTGCACGGGTTTGCCATTCGAGCCGAGGACTTCGACGATCACATGGCGCTTGGACACGAGGCAAGGGTACTGCTTCTGCTTGGTCCTACGGCTCGTCCAGCACCGGAACTGGTTGCCCTTCGATGGCGTGTCCCACGTGCAGTCGATGCAGACGAGCCCCTTGTTCGTGAACGTGAGCCACCAGTTCGCTTTGTTGCTCTCGAACGTGCAGTTGGTGAGGACCGCGTCGAGGCTGCCGTAGTCTCGGATGGCGACGCCACACCGCCGGAACGTGCAGTTGCGAAGATTGTGGCGGCCATTGATGATCGCGGAGCCGCAGTCCTCGAAGAGCGTGTCGTTCACTTCGGCGTTCTGGCCCATGCCGTACGTGGCGAAGCCTCTGATCTGAGAGAGGGTCGCGTGGTCGAGGACGATGCTGTCGCCGGCGAGGCACATACCAACGCGTGAGTTCTTGGGGCCAAAGGGCTGTCCCGGGTCGGCCGTTGTGATGGTGCCGTAGTGGACGTGGAGTTGGCCGCCGTAGCCGGTCTTGAGCGCACCGCCAGGCAGGATCTCACGGCCGACGTAGAGTGTGTGGTCTCCGCGGAACTTCAGGGCCGCCTGGACGGACGGATCGCCGGCAACGCCGAGGGTGACGCGGTTGGCCTTGCGGGGGGCGCGCCAGTAGGAGGCGCCGCGGTTTTCGCCCTGCACCCAATACGGCTGCACAACGAGGCGCCCGTCCATGAGGAGCACTTCGCGAGGGTGTTCCGCACCGCCGATCTGGAAGTAGGTCTCCGAGCCGTCGTTTGTTCCGATGGCAAGGTCCGCCCGAACGGTATAGGTGTCGGTTGCGGGATCGTGTTGCACCTTGCCCCAGCCGTAGCGGCGGTCCATCTGAAGGAGGCGGCGAAGGGTGCAGGGGGCTGCCTGGGGGAAGTCGACGACGCGGATGCAGTTCGCGTCGCCGTCGTAGAAGATGGCGGAGGTGGCGCCTGGAGCCGCGGCGACGAGAAGGCCGGCGACCGTGGTGACAATGCTTGCGAGCCGGCGGGGCCGGCTTGATGCCCGATGCGTCTGATGCGTCATGGCTACCGTCTCAGGGCATAAGATACGAACGCTCCCCGGAGTCTATGCCAACTCAGATGGGCCGTCAACCCCGCTGTGCGCGTCCCCGGCGCCTGCGTTCTAGGCGTGGCCGTTGCGAAGCTTCATGGCCGCGCCGATGAAACCGACAAAGAGAGGGTGCGGCCGAGTGGGGTAGGACTTGAACTCGGGATGGGCCTGCGTGGCGAGGAAGTAGGGGTGATCGGGTAGCTCGATCATCTCCACCAACGTGTCGTCGGGCGACACCCCCGAAAAGATGAGGCCGCCCTCGGCGAGCTTGGGCCTATAAGCGTTGTTGACTTCATAGCGATGGCGATGGCGCTCGCCAATGACCGACTTGCCGCCGTAGATCCGCTGCGCGAGGCTGCCCTCCTTCAGGTGGCAGATCCATTCGCCGAGCCGCATGGTCGCACCCTTGTCTGTGACCTTGCGTTGCTCCGGGATGAAGTCGATGACTGGGTGGGGCGTACTTTCGTCGGACTCGGTAGTGTTGGCGCCGTCGAGGCCACAGACGTTCCTGGCGAACTCGACGACCGCGCACTGGAGGCCCAGGCAGATGCCGAGGAACGGCATTTTCTCTTCGCGCGCGTATTGTGCAGCCAGAATTTTGCCCTCCATGCCGCGGCCGCCAAAACCGCCGGGGATGAGCACCCCGTGCACGTCGCCCAATTCGGACTCCGCGCCGTGCTTCTCAATCTCTTCGGCGTACGCGCGCTTGATGTCGACCTTGCAGTGGTGCGCAATGCCGCCGTGGTCGAGCGCTTCGTAGATGGACTTGTACGCGTCTTGAAGCTCGGAGTACTTACCCACGACCGCGATGCGGACGGTCTCCTTTGGGTTGCGGATGACTTCGAGGATTTCGCGCCACTCCGCGAGGTCGGGGTCGCCCTTCAGTTCGAGGCCCAAGTGTTCGGCGACGAGTTCCGGCAGCCCTTGCTCGTCGAGCGTGAGGGGGACTTCATAGATGCTATCCTTGACGTCCATCTCCTCGATGACGGCCCTGGGTTCGACGTTGCAGAAGAGGGAGATCTTCTTGCGGAGATCGTCATTGAGCGGCCGTTCGGTGCGGCAAATGAGGATGTCGGGCTGGATACCAATCTCGCGTAGCCGTTGGACGCTGTGCTGCGTCGGTTTGGTCTTCATTTCACCGGCCGCGCGGATATACGGCACAAGGGTGAGATGGATGTAGAGCACGTTGCGCGTGCCTTCCTCCAAGCGCATCTGCCGGAGGGCTTCCATGAAGGGCAGGCCTTCGATGTCGCCGACAGTGCCGCCCACTTCCGAAAGGATGACGTCTACGTCGGGCGCGTCGAGCGTGTGGACACACGCCTTGATCTCGTTGGTGATATGGGGGATGACCTGGATCGTCTGGCCGAGGTACTCGCCGCGTCGCTCTCGCTCGATGACGCTGTTGTAGATGGCGCCGGCGGTGAAGTTGGAGTTTTGGCTGGTGGGCTGGGCCGTGAAGCGTTCGTAGTGGCCGAGGTCCAGGTCGGTCTCGGCCTTGTCGTCGGTCACGTACACCTCCCCATGCTGGTAGGGGTTCATGGTGCCGGGGTCGACGTTGAGATAGGGGTCGAATTGTTGGAGGCGCACCGTGCGGCCATGAGCCTTGAGGAGGAGGCCCAAAGACGCGGTGGTGATGCCTTTGCCCAGGGAGGACACGACGCCGCCCGTGACAAAGATATACTTCGGCATTGATCGGCTCCGAGTTAGGCGAGCCCTACAGGCGCAAGGCCTGAGCGTCAGGCGGAACAGAGGTCAGAGGTCAGAGGTCAGAAGGCAGAGGGCAGAGGGCAGAGGGCAGAAGTGGCCTGGCGGCTCCGTCCTCCGCCGATGTGCTACCGTGTGGGTTGCTTCTTCTTCTTCTTTGGCTTCGCGGGCGGCTTGTTCGACTCGTAGGCTCGGCCTTCCTTGCCTTCGTGGAACATTTGCCTCGCGACGCGATACATGCTTCGGCCGCAGGGCGTGGGATACTTGCCCGTAATGCACGCCATGCAGAGGGCCTCCCGAGGGAGCCCAATGCAGCGGGGGATAGACTCGACCGGCATGTACATGAGCGTGTCCGCACCGACGTCCTTGGCCATGCGGTCGGTGATCTTCTTGGGCAGCATCCCGTCGTACACGCGCTCGGCGAACTGCGGCGCGTACAGTTCGGCGATGCTGGCCATGTCGATGCCGTAGCAGCAAGGGGCCATGATAGGTGGGCAGGTGATGCGCACGTGGATTTCCTTGGCCTTGCCGCGGTTGCGCATGTGGCCGATGATGGCCCTGAGCGTGTTGCAGCGCACGAGGCTGTCTTCCACGAGGAAGATGCGTTTGCCTTCGAGCACCTCCCGCACCGGCGTATATTTCCGCTGCGCCTTGATGTGGCGATGGCTGGGCTCGATGAACGTGCGGCCCACGTAGCGGTTGCGCAAGAGGCCTTCCAACGCGGGGACGCCCAGCTCGAACGCCATCGCACTGCCCGCAGCCTTGGCGGTGTCAGGGACAGGGACGACGATCGCGCCGTACGGATCCACATGCTCCAGCCGCGCGAGTTCCTTGCCCAAGTTGGTGCGCGCGAGGTAGACCGACTTGCCCTCGAGCGTGGACGCGGCGTTTGCGAAATAGACCCACTCGAAGAAACAGTGCGCGGTGCGCTTGCACTCGGCAAACCGCTCGATGCGCACCTCCCCGTCCTTGACATAGGCAAGCGTGCCGGGCGGCAGGCTCTGCACGTCGGCGATGCCTTGGTTGGCGATCGCCACGCTCTCGGACGCGGCCATGAACCACTCTTTCGTCTGCGCGTAGGCGAGGGGCTTGACGCCCAGCGGGTAGCGCACAACCGCCACTTCGCCCATGGCGTTGATGAACGCCAGGCTGTACGCACCGTCGAAGCGGCGGCTCAGTTTCTTGAACACATTCACGAGCGAGGGTTGCCGGTTTCCACGCAACTCGTACGACAGATTGTGCATGATCACTTCTGTGTCGGTGTCGCGCGTGATGTGGTAGTTCGCCTTGTTCATGAGCTGTGCCTTGAGCTGCACGAAGTTGGCGAGGTTGCCGTTGAAACCGAACGAGAACCATTTCCAACACCGGCCGTGGTGGCGCTCAAAGGGTTGGGCGTAGCTGGGATCGTTGAGCCCGCACGTGGCGTAGCGCACGTGGCCGATGGCGGCCGTGCCGCGGTAGCGGTGCATCAACTCCTGCGCCTCGACCTCGCGGGAAAGCTTGAACACCTCGTTGACTGTGCCCACGTCGCGGTGCGTGTCGATGATTTGGTCGCGGCCATGCAAGTATGACGTCAGCCCCGCCGCGAGTTGGCCCCGGTTCTGGATGTCGAGCAACATGTGGGGGATAGCGTGAGAGGCCACTGGCTCGCCGCCGAGGTGGACGGCCGCCGCTATGCCACATTCATCCTTCAGTGTGCTCATACGCGGTTGTCTCGCGGGCGGCCGCAGGAAATAAGGTAAATAACTGAGCGACTTGCAAAACCCCAATAGGCCGAGGCCTCGCGCCTAACATCGTGCATGGCGGAGGTGTCGAACGTGGCGCCGCCGAGATGCGAGCGCGGGAGCGCTCCGCTTGTAGTGGCGACCGTCAGGGCGCCCTCTGCGCCGCTGGGCGATTCGCCACCCGAGCGGAAGGCCCTCACGGGCCTACTACAAACGCGACGTCGCCGGCTTGCGGCGCCACAGCACAGGTAGGACAACTGGGGTTTTGCAAGTGGCTCAACTTAGTCGCCGGTGCTGACAAGGCCAACCATGTGTCGGCTCGTGTCGCAAAAGTATACAAAAAAGCGCGATGTGACGATCTTGCATCGGCTGGCCCGTCAGGGCTTCATATTACGGAAGGATTATACCAATGTGAGCGAAAGTTACAAGGGATTTTGGCGGAAAAAGGGGCATATGCAGCGGAGCACGAACTCAAGGCCCCCTGATGTTGTAGTAACCATTTTGAATAGCATTTGATCGGACGACATGGCTTGAGAGCCAGGCACACGAGATCTGGTTGGCCGCGGCTCTGTTTGGGTCGAACCCAACGGTGGGGGCGGCCCTGTCGTCATGGACAACCCGCTCGGTCGATGATGCGACGCAGCCCAACACCCCTAGTGTTGCGTCATGCTTGTGCTGTCGCATCGCTCGCGGCACAGCGGATGAGGCCTCCTCTGGCGTGCGTGGCAGCGCGTGCAGCGGGATTGTCGCCGGACTGCGTCGCGCTTGTAGTAGGCCCGTGAGGGCCTTCCGCTCGGGTGACGATTCGCCATCGCGGCAGAGGGCGCCCTTACGGTCGCCACTACGAGCGGGTCGCTCCCGCGGCCACACAGCGGTGGCGTCGCGGGCGACATTTCAGCCGTGACATGACACTCGCGCGGCCGTTGGCCGCAACCCAATGGGCATCTGTGTTTTCCGGCTTTCGCCGAAGACGGCGTTGCTCCAGCGGTCAGTGGCCTTGGGTTGCGGGCGAAGCCCGCTTTGTTAGTACTGGAGCAAAGTGGATGGCCTGTCTTGGTGGAATTCGTGCACCGGGGCTAAACACGGGCGCGCAAGCTGCTATACTCGTTTGAGACTGTACTTTGACGCCGCCGAAGAGCGACTTCACAAAAGGGCTCCATGCGCCCGGCATAGGGCGTGTGGCACACGCGGCGGGCCTGCCTACCGGCAGGCGCCTGCCGCTTCGAGTTCGGGCGGCTTCCACTTCAGGAGAGCCGATATGAAGGTCACCGTGACAAGCGAATGCGTTAGCTGCGGACTGTGTGCCGAGAGTTGCCCGGATGTTTTCGAGATGGGCGACGACGCGGCCGAGGTGAAGGTTGACGTCGTGCCCGGTGAATTGGAGCAAGGTGTGCGCGACGCGGCGGACGAGTGCCCGGTCGAGGCCATCGAGGTCGCCGAGTAGACGCTTTGCCACATTACCCGCAATGACCCGCGAACGATGGAGGACATGCAATGAGCGAACGGACAGGAGTGATCACCTTCCAGGGTGCGCCACTGACACTGGTGGGTTCGGAAATCAAAGTTGGTGACGATGCGCCAGACGCGCAAGTGCTGGCGAACGATCTTTCGCCCGTGGCGCTATCGGCGTTTCGCGGAAAGACCGTGGTGCTCTCGTGCGTGCCATCGCTGGACACGCCGGTGTGCGACACACAAACCCGGCGCTTCAACGAGGCGGCCGCGGCGCTGGGCGACGAGGTCGCCATCATCACCGCTAGCATGGACTTGCCGTTTGCCCAAGCGCGCTGGTGTGGCGCGGCAGGGGTGGACGCGGTGCAGACCGTGTCCGACCATCGCGACGCCGCGCTTGGACAAGCCTACGGCGTGCTCATCAAGGAACTGCGCTTGCTCTCACGCGCCGTGTTTGTCGCCGACCGTGACGGCAAGATCGTGCATGCGGAGTATGTGAAGGAAATCACTGACGAGCCTGACTACGACGCGGCTCTGGCCGCGGCCAAGCAGGCCCTCTAAACTGCAACGCAATCGCCTGGCATTGCACTGGAAGGAGCCACCTATGCTTAGTGAGAAAGTGCGAGATGCACTGAACCAACAAGTGAACGAGGAGCTGTATTCGGCTTACCTCTACTTGTCTATGGCTGCATATTTCGAAGAGGTCAACTTGGCAGGCTTCAGCCATTGGATGCGCTGCCAGGTGCAAGAGGAGATGGTGCACGTCATGAAGTTGTACGACTTCATCTGCGAGCGCAGTGGCCGTGTCGCTCTGCAAGCCATCAAGCAGCCGAAGATCGACTGGGAGAGCCCGCTGGACGCGATCTCGGACGCGTACAAGCACGAATGCTACATCTCGGGCTGCATCAACAAACTGCTCGATGTCGCGCGTGAAGAAGGCGACTACGCTACGGAAGTGATGCTCCAGTGGTTCGTGAATGAGCAAGTCGAGGAGGAAGCGAGCGCGGATGCAGTCGTGCAGAAGCTGAAGCTCGCAGGCCACCAGGGCGGCCTGTTCATGGTCGACCGCGAGCTGTCCCAGCGCGTGTTCACGCCTCCGCCGGCCGACGGAGCGGCTGGGGCCTAGTGTCGCGTCCCGCCAGTTCGTTTACCCAATCTGGCGCACAGGTTGGGCAATGCCTGCCAATTCTGTCTGCCGCGACCCGCGGTGGATGCATCCCCTGCCCGGGGTCCGGCGCCTCATGTCGCTACGCCGTAGGCGTTATACCCCAAAGCCCAGGGTTAAGCGTGGCGCAACCCTGGGAAACCCTCCCCCCCCATTTCCCATTAGAGGAGAACACAAATGCTGAAGGACGGAGAGAAGGGCGCGATCTCGCAACGCGACAAGGAGACCTACGCGATCGCGCCGCACTTGCCCTGTGGTTTGGTCACGCCCGATGGCCTGCGCACGCTGGCCCACGTAGCGGAGAAGTATAACTGCGCGGCCATCAAGGTCACGAGCGCGGCGCGCATCGCGCTGGTGGGCTTCAAGGAAGACCAGATCGACGCGGCTTGTGCTGACCTCGGCATGTCGATTGGCGCGGCCGTGGGCCTGTGCGTTCGCAGCATCAAGGCCTGTCCCGGCAACGCGCTCTGCAAGCTCGGCCTGCAAGACGCGCTCGGCATTGGCGCGAAGCTCGACGGCAAATTCCACGGCATGGACCTGCCAGGCAAACTCAAGATCGGCGTGAGCGGCTGCCTGAACCAATGCGCGGAGACACCCATCAAGGATGTGGGGCTTGTGGGCAAGAAGGACGGCTGGGCCGTCACCGCCGGCGGCAGCGCCGGCCGAAAGCCGCGCCTGGCCGACACCATCGCCGAGGGCCTGAGCGACGACGACGCAATGGCGCTCGTGGATCGGATCATCGACCACTTCAAGGACAAAGGCGCTCGCGGACAGCGCATCGGCAAGTTGATCGACGATATAGGCCTTGACGCGTTCAAGGCCGCTGTGAACGCTTAGGCTGTTGCGCGGGGGCGCGATGCGGAAGAAGGGGGGCGCGATGCGGAAGCCCGCGAAGCGGGATCGCATCGTGTCCCCCGACGCGGTCGAACGCTCACATCCACATATGGAGAGAACAACGTGAAGATCAAAGCATTGCAGGAGCAATTGGCCGACACCATGCGGCGGTGGCAAAAGATCGAGGACGCGTCGGTCGCGTCCACCGGCAAGATCATTGAGGAATCCGACAACCCGCTGGTGAAGCTCGTCATGGAAATCATCCAGCGGGACTCGGAGATGCATCGCCGGGTGCAGCAAGTTGTGCTTGACTCGCTCGAGCAGCAGGCCGTCGTGCTCACCCCCGATGAGGTGGCCGCGGTGTGGGAGCAGATCGAGAAACACCATGCGCTCGAGCGAGATACCATGAGGCTTGCGGAGGAGGCTCTCGATGTCCTCAAGGGCAAGCGGCATTTTGCTATACAGGAATACTTTCTGCAATATCTGTCGCGTGACGAAGAGAAGCACAACGCGATGCTCAACGCCCTTGACAACGTCAAACAGGGACTGTATCCCTACGGATAAGGCGATGCGTCCGCTGTCGGCCCATGGCCCCTTGCCGGTAAGACCTGACTTGGCTGTTACTTTGAGCGCTGCGGCTTCGCTCAAGACAGGCCACGCGAAGAATCTCCTTCGCAGGCCGGAGATTTTTCACGTCGTTGCAGAACGACAGTAGAGCCAACCCTCCTGCTCATTGAAAGACATGCTTCTGGACGCGGCTCCCAGGATGAATGCGTGTCGTAGCGAAATGCCGGCAAACGCGTTCGTAATGGGCGAGTTGTCGTGGATGCGTTTTCGTCACATGCGCACGACGAGCGCGTCCAAGGCCGCATTTCGCTACAGACACGAATGAGGAGTTCTGATACATGCAGTTCCGAGCCATACCCACCCCTGTTTTGCGAAGGAGATAGTGCAATGGATTTCAAAGGCTCCCAGACTGAGAAGAATTTGCTAGGATCGTTTGCCGGCGAATCGCAAGCGAGGAACCGCTACACGTACTTCGCCAGCCAAGCACGCAAGGAAGGTCTCATCCAGATCTCGCAGATCTTCGAAGAGACCGCTAACCAGGAGAAGGAGCACGCGAAACGCTTCTTCAGCTTCCTTCAAGGCGGCGAGGTTGAGATTACCGCCGCGTTCCCGGCAGGCGTGGTCGGCACGACGGCGGAAAACCTGAAGGCCGCGGCTGGCGGCGAGCACTGCGAATGGTCCGAGCTGTACCCCAGCTTCGCCAAGACCGCGCGCGAGGAAGGCTTTGAGGCGCCCGCGATGGTGTGGGACGCGGTCTGCGTGGCTGAGAAGCAGCACGAGAACCGCTACAACGGCCTGCTCGCCAATATCGAGGCCGGCACAGTCTTCAAGAAGCCCGAATCGGTCGTGTGGCGCTGCATCAATTGCGGCTACCTTCACGAGGGCACGGAGGCCCCCGAAGCCTGCCCCGCTTGTGCACATCCCCAGGCCTACTACGAGCTGCTCGCTGAGAACTGGTAGCCCTGCGGCGCCACGCCTCTGCTCGCCGGATTCGCCAGGCTCGGGCCTCTGCCAGAAGCCTGGCGAATTCCGCGACAGACCTTGGGGGGCCTGCCTGTACTAACAAGGCAGGCTGCGCGCGCAACCCAAGGCCACTGGCCGCCGTGGATCAGAGGCAAGACGCGGCGTGTGGAGCGCAGATTTGCTATTGCGTATTGCGTATTCGGAGCGCGATCCGAGATACGGAATACGGAATACGGCCAAGAGTGCAGGCACATCGCGCAACTTCTTGTTTTTCGTGACCGTTTCTGACAGTGAAGGCACTAAGCGCGGCCGTTGGCCGCACCCCAGGGAGCAACACCGTCTTCGGCCAAAGCCGGAAAACACAGATGCCCGCAGATACCCACAGTTCACGCAGATAGAGCCAGCCGCCATCTCTTCCCATCTGCGCAAGCTGTGGACATCTGCGGGCATCTGTGGTCCACCTCCCACGGAGGCGTTGTGTGCTTGTTGTAGATGGCCCACATGAACAACCACAGGGCAAGCCTGTGGTATCCCGCTGATGTGTGCCTCGGCATCCGTGGGTACGCCATGCCATCCGTGGGATCCACCTGCCCATTGGGTCGCGGCCAACGGCCGCGCTGTGATCCCCGCGGCCTTTCTCGATGAAGGGCCGCGGGCCGGATAGTGGTGCGCGAATCACGCGCGGCATCCGTGGGCCGGCGCCGCCGCCGCGGGATCTCTTCGATCTTTTTTGGTTGCGGCCAGAGGCTGCGCTCCGGGGCGCCAAGATGGTCGATTCCCACGGGCATGATGCGCGAGCGACTTGCAAACCCCCAATAGGCCGAGGCCTCGCGCCTAACATGATGGATGGCGGAGGTGTCGAACGCGGCGCCGCCGAGATGCGAGCGCGGGAGCGCT
>JAJRTI010000439.1 GCA_024278415.1 Planctomycetota bacterium
ACAGCGGCGCCCGCGCGCGTTGCTTGCCCCCGGGGCCGAGGATGCGCATCTCGTCGAGCGTGAACTGGTTCTCGATGCCGCTCTTCCAGCCCACGATGATGCGCACTTCGTCCTGCTGCACGTTGACCGGGCCGAAGAGGCCGTGCCAGGGCATGGCTCCGACTTGCTTGCCATCGAGCCACAACTCGAGCTGCTGGCCCCAGCGGATGCCGACGTGGTGCCATTCGCCCTGCTGCCACTCGGAGCGATACCCGCGATACGCGATGAGTTGCCGTTGCTTGTTCCACACGCCGACGCACAGGGACTTGAGGACCGTGTAGAGCGTCGCGCGGCTCGGACCCGGCCCGGCGAACGTGATGAAGAATTGGTTGCGCCAGATCGTCTTGGTCTTCGGCGTGCGCACGTTGGGGTCGAAGTCGAGGCGCACCCACATGTCGAGCTGGCCGCCGGTCGGATCCACGTGGCCCTGGCCGGGGTACACGAGCAGGTTCGGCCCGCGCATCTCCAGCGCGTTGCCGAAACCCCCGTCCACGTATTGGAACGCCTTGGGCAGAGCCGCGCCGGCGAATCCCTGCTGCGCCGCGGCCGGGCGAGTGTAGCGCCGCCCGGAGTCCTCGCGCGCGGAGTCGAACCGCTCCAGCAGCAGCGTGCGCGGAGTGATGGAGTAGGGGGGATTGTCTTGCGCGGAGGCGGCGAACGTCAACACTGCGAGCGAAGCAATGATGCTCTTCATACGGGCTCCTTTCCCATAAATGGGTTTCATGTCCTGCGCCCAAGGTACAGCAGCGCAGCCCCCGGCCGCAAGTGACTGGCGACGAACCTAGCGCGGCATCTGGCCGCAATCTGTATCCGGGAAGTGAAACATCATCGCACGCGCGCATGTGCGGGCGCTTGGAGTGCGGCTACCACGGGAATTGAAGATTGAAGAACAGGCATTGGAGATTGCAGATTGCAGAGGGGCCGGCGAATCGCTCTGGCGATTTCCAATCCCAAATGCCTGCTTTGCAATCCTCAATCTCCACGCCACTAACCATCCCCAAGGCCACATCCGTGGTCTGCATTCGTCCGTGGGGACGCGAAGGAAAACGTCCACGGATGAATGCAGACCGCGGAGGGCTCAGAACCAGAATCGCTCAGGTTGGGTCGCACAAAGTGATTTGTTGATGCAGTGCGTGTGGGATCGTAGAATGCAGACGCAACCGACCTTCGCCAGTCCCCGTTCTGATCTGAAGGAGCCTCTAATGCCCGAGGAACCCTTGGTATACCTGCGCGGCGAGTTTGTTCCGGCAAGCGAAGCCCACATCGCCATCTACGACGCGGCCGTGGTGCTCGGCGCGACGGTGACGGACCTGGAGCGCACGTTCAATCAGCGCCTCTTCAAACTCGACGCGCACATGGAGCGCTTCTATCGGTCCTGCAAGTACGCGCGCATCGCGCCGGCGATACCCATCGAGGAGGCGACGCGGGTGGCCGAGCGCTTGGTCGAGCACAATGCGGAGTTGCTCGAACCGCACCGGGAGTTGGCCTGTGTGCAGTTCATCTCCCCTGGCGAGTTCCGCGTCTATGCCGGCGCGGCCGGCGCGCCGGGCGACATGGAGCCCACGTTCTGCATGCACACCTTCCCGCTGCCGTTCCAATTCTGGAGCCACTACTACACCGAGGGAGTGCACTGCGTCACGCCGTCGATCCGGCACGTGCCGCCGCAATGCGTGGACCCGAAGATCAAGTGTCGTAGCCGCATGCATTGGTGGCTCGCGGACCAAGAGACGCACCTCGTCGATCCCAAGGCCGTGACGTTGTGTCTCGACCTCGACGGCAACGTGACCGAGACGAGCGGCTCGAACTTCCTCATCTACACCCGCGGCGAGATCGTGTCCCCCAGTCCGCGCAACATCCTCCGCGGGGTGAGCATGATGACCGTGGCGGAGATCGCGGAGGATCTAAGCATCCCCTTCGTCGAGCGCGACTTCCAGGTGCACGACGTGGTGACCGCGGACGAGGCCTGGCTCGCGAGCACTCCCTACTGCCTCGCGCCAGTCACGAAGATCAACGGCCTGCCCATCGGCGACGGCAAGCCCGGCCCCATGCTGACGCGCATCCTCGACGTGTGGAGCGAGAAGGTGGGCGTGGACATTGTGGCGCAGATTATTGGGGAGGCCCGTTCGGAGTCCTGCCTGTAGGGCCGTCGCAGCAGAGCGAGACGGCCGGTTTAGGCGGCCCTCTGCAAACGGTTACAATGACGTCAGTCTGAGACGTCAGTCTGACCGCACCCACGAGCGACCCTCTAGGCAACAGCGCCGCGCAAACGTGCGACGCATGCGCAACCGCCCGCTGGCCCCCACCTGGGTTTGCGGTCGAAGGCGAGGCGCACAACCGAACTCTCAGCGTAGAAGCATTCCAAAATGCGTGTGGCGTCATGCTTGTAGTGGGCGAGTCATCGCCTTCCTCTGCGAGCCCTGAAGTGACGCATGGATTCGCCGCTCGGCGCACGCAGACGCATGCGCACTGCAAACGCCGAGACTGGCGCACGCGCCAATGGGTGGTATGATTTCTG
>JAJRTI010000020.1 GCA_024278415.1 Planctomycetota bacterium
AGCACGCGCCGGCGCTTGTGCGCCGGAGGGGGCGATGGGGTTTCGTCGGCATCGGGCATGCGGTTGTGTGGCGGCAGTCGCCGGGGCCACCCGCCGTACGGCGGACTTCGGCGCGGCGTAGTGGAGGCTGAGGCATCGGCATTATAGCATCTCTCCACAATGGTATAATGCCTGCCGTGTCGTCCTCTCCCACAGCACGCGTCGCGGCTCTCCTGCTCGCCCTGTATGGGGCGGGCGTTTTCGTAGCCCTGTCGCTTCACCCCGATGGATTCCAGTGGGACTTGCGGTCCTATTGCGCCGCGGGTCGGGCCCTCGCTGCGGGCGAAGATCCGTACGGCGTCGACTGGGGGCGAGCGAGTTCGCCCACCCGGGCGTTCGTCTACATGCCGGCCACGCTTCCGCTCTGGCGCCCGTTTGGCGAGTTGGGGGAGACGGCCGCCTACTACGCGTTTCTCTACTCGAAGCTCATTGCCCTCGCGTTGCTGATCTGGCTTTGGCGCACACGCTTCGTGCGTGGCGACGCGGACGTGCTCTTCTACGTGCTCTGCGCGCTGGGGTTCAGCGGAACCGTGTACAGCGACGTCGCGGCCGGGAACATCTCGATCTTCGAGCAGCTTGTCCTGTGGCTGGGGTTGGCTGCGCTGCTGCGCGGACGCCTGCTCGCGTTCAGTGCGCTGATCGTGGTGGTGGCGTCGTTCAAGGTGACGCTCCTGCTCCTCCTCGCGCTCGTGTGGCTGGCGCGGGCCCCCCTGCGCGTGCGGTGCGCCCACTTCGCGGGCGCGTTGGCCGCATTCGCCCTGGTCCACGGCATCGCGTATGCGGCCGCGCCCGAATACACGCGGAGCTTCCTCCACCGCGTCTCGTTTCTGAACGAGGTGGGACCGACCAATCCCTCCACGTGGGCCGCGATACAAGACATCTTCTCGCCGGCCCCGATGGCCGTGCAGTGGGCCATCTATGCGTTCACGTGCCTGCTGGTCTTGGTTCCCTCGTGTCTGGCCGTGCGCAAGCTGCGCGGCGCGGGCGATCTCGTGGCCGCGGTCTACGTCGCGTGCTTCGCGTACGCTTTGGTCGTGCCGCGGCTCAAGAGCTACTCGTACGTGCTCCTCATCGTGCCGGCGTTCTGGGTGATCAAGCGCTTTGCGGGCGCGTCCGCGTATCCCTTGCTCGCACTGGCCATCGCGTTCACCCCCAACGCGCCGGACATGCCAGGTTTTGGGGCTTTCATGCGGGATGTCGTCTACCCCTACTACTCGCTCTTGCTTGCGTACGCGCTGTGGGCCATGGCTCTGACGTGGGTCTGGCGCCAGCCTTCCCCGAGCGGCGGGGGAGACCGATGCACCGCGCCGGCAACTTGATTCTGCGCAAGCATCCGGATATGCATGGCGGTCTGGGGCACACGAAGCGGCAAGACGGAGTGCGAGGCTACATGCGGGACATCTTGGACATCTTCCGGCGCTCGGAGACGTATCAACGCCTCCGGGCGTCGCTCGCGGCGCAGTCCTTCGCCCAAGTCGAAGGGCTCTGGGGATCCTCCGCGGCTTTGGCGCTCGCCGCGCTCGCCCACGATCTGGGCCGGTGGACGCTCGTGGTTACGCCGAGCATCGACGACGCGGAGAACTTTGTCGACGACCTGGAGCTTTTCGCCCCGGGGCTCCCGTGGCTCTTTCCGCCGTGGGAGACGCTGCCCAGCGACGACACGCCGCCGAACGTGGAGGTCGTGTCGCAACGGCTCACGCTGCTGCGCCGGCTACTGTTCGAGCGCGACGCGGCCGCGCGGGCGCCGCGGGTGGTCGTCGCCGCGGTGCAATCGCTCCTCCAGCCCGTGGTCGCGCCGGAGGCCATGCGCGAGAGCGCGCTTCCGATCCAGCGCGGCGATGCGCCGGGCATGGATACGCTTGCGGGTTGGCTCACGGAGCACGGCTTCGACCACGCGCCGCGGGTGGAGATGCCCGGCGAGTTTAGCCGACGCGGGGGCATCCTCGACGTGTATCCCTTCTCCGCGCACGCACCGTACCGCATCGAGTTCTTCGGCGACGAGATCGACTCCATCCGCGTGTTCGACGCGGAGACGCAGGTCTCGGAAGACAAGGTCGAGCACTTCCACCTCATCGCCCTGCCCCATCGGGCCGGCGCGGCCGGCGATGCACGCGGCGACGCGGCCGCGCACTCGCTCGTGAGCTACCTGCCGGACGACGCGCTGCTCGCGCTCAAGGAGCCCCACTCCCTGCGCGACCGCGCGGATCGCCTCGCGTATGGCCTCGAAGGCCAGGCCGCGTACATCCCCTTCGACGCACTGATCGCGGAGGGGAAACGGCTCACGCGGCTGGAGCTGTCGAACTTGCCCTTCGACGAGGAGCTGAACACGCACCACTTCCACGTGGGCACCGCGGGCGACTACGGCGCCGACCCGCAGTCGGCCATGGCCGAGTTGCGCCGCGTCGCACACGACAACGCGCTCACCTTCGTGCTGTGCAACAACGCCGCGGAGCAGCAGCGTTTTGGGGAACTGTGGGCGGCGGTGGACTCGGCCGGCCTCAACCCGGTGGCTGTGCGGGTGGGGCCCATCACCCAGGGCTTCCAAGAGCGCGACCTCGGCCTCGCGCTCGTGGGCTACCACGAGATGTTCCATCGCTATCGGCAGCGCCGGCAACAGCGCCAGCCGGTGGAAGTGCGCGCGATGGACACTTTTCTGGAACTGGAGGTGGGCGACTGCGTGGTGCACGCGGTCCACGGCATCGCCAGGTTCATGGGCATCGAAGTGCTCGATCAAGACGGGCAGCGCCGCGAGTTCATGGCGCTCCAATTCGCGAACCAGGCCAAGCTCTACGTGCCGGCGAGTAAGATCGAACTCGTGCAGAAGTACGTGGGCTCGACGGACCGCGCGCCCGCGCTGAGCGTGCTGGGCGGCAAACTGTGGTCGAAGCGCAAGGCGCGCACGCAGGAGGCCGTGGAGGACTTGGCCGCGGAACTGCTGGAGATCCAAAAGGCGCGGCGCCTCGAAGCGGGCATCCCCTACCCCCCCGACGACGAGTGGCAGCGCGAGTTCGAGGCCGCGTTCATCTACCAGGAGACCGACGACCAACTCCAGGTCATCGAGGAGACCAAGGAGGACATGTGCGCGCCGCGGCCCATGGACCGGCTCGTGTGCGGCGACGTGGGCTACGGCAAGACCGAGGTGGCCATGCGCGCCGCGTTCAAGGCCGTCATGGCCGGCAAGCAAGTCGCGGTGCTCGTGCCCACGACCGTGCTCGCGCAGCAGCACTATGCCACCTTCACGGAGCGCATGGCCGACTACCCGGTCGAGATCCACATGCTCAGCCGGTTCCGCACCAAGAGCCAACAGCGCCGCACGCTCGAAGAGCTTGCCGAGGGCCAGGTGGACATCGTGATCGGCACGCACCGGCTCGTGCAGAAAGACGTGATGTTCAAGGATCTGGGCCTGGTGATCGTGGACGAAGAGCAGCGGTTCGGCGTGCAGCAGAAGGAGCAACTCAAGCTCCTGCGGCGCACGGTCGACGTGCTCACGCTCACGGCCACGCCCATCCCGCGCACGCTGCACATGGCGCTCATGGGCATCCGCGACATCTCCACGCTCGCCACGCCGCCGCAAGACCGGCTCTCGATCCAGACGCGGCTGTGGCGCTTCGACCGGGACAAGATCCGCGAGGCGATCCTCCACGAGCTGAACCGCGACGGCCAGGTGTTCTTCGTGCACAACCGGGTGTACAACATCCGCCGCGTCGCGGAGGAGGTGCGCCAGATCGTGCCCGAAGCGCGCGTCGAGGTGGGCCATGGGCAGATGCCCGAGCGCCGCCTCGAACAGGTCATGCTCGATTTCATCGAGCGCAAGATCGACGTGCTCGTGTGCACGACCATCATCGAGTCCGGCGTGGACATCCCCAACGTGAACACGATCATGATTAACCGTGCGGACCACTTCGGCCTCGCGCAGTTGCACCAGCTTCGGGGCCGCGTGGGCCGGTACAAGCACCGGGCGTACGCCTACCTCCTGCTGCCGCCGGGCCGGCCCGTCTCGCCCGACGCGGAGAAGCGGCTCAAGGCCATCGAGGAGTTCAGCGACCTGGGCTCGGGGTTCCGAATCGCGATGCGCGACATGGAGATCCGCGGCGCGGGCAACATCCTCGGCGCGGAGCAGCACGGCCACATCGCGTCCGTGGGCTACGACATGTACTGCCGCCTGCTCGACACCGCGGTCAAGAAGGCCCAGGGCCAGGAGGCGCCAGAGCCGCACGACGTGGTGCTGAACTTGCGGTTGGAGGCGTACCTGCCGGACGACTATGTGCCGGGCACGAAGCAGAAGATCGAGTTGTATCGCCGCATCAACCGGTGCCGCAGCCCGGACGCGATGCGAGCCATGGAGGCGGAGCTGCGCGACCGCTTCGGCCCGCCTCCCGATCCGTGCAAAGGGCTGTTGCTGGAGAACACGATCCGCATGCTCGCGGAGATTGCAGCGCTGGCCTCTATCACGTACACGCCGCATCACTACGTGCTCACGACCGAGGACGCGTCGGCCGCGCAGAGCGCGCTCTACCGCGTGCGCAAGCAGATTCGGCGCATCGATGAGCGCACGCTCCATCTCCTGCACCGAAGGCCCGGTCTGAGCCCAGTGGCGGCCGCGCACGGCCTCAAAGCCGCCTTGCAAAGCCCGAAGTGAGATGCTACTTTCAGGGGGTCTCGCACAACGGGCGAGACGAGACACAGAGACGCAAAGGACATGGACGAATGGCGCACAGACTGTCAATCGGATGGGTGGCGCTGGCCGCGATCGGGGCTCTGATGCCGAGTGGCTACGGTGCGGCCACCAACGCGATCGCCGCCATCGTGAACGACGAGATCATCACGGTGGGGCAAGTCGAGCAGCGGGCCCGTGAGAGCCTGGCCGCGGTGCGCAAGCAGTTCCGGGGCCAAGGGCGCAAGCGCATGGAGGACGACGTGATGCGCTACTGGCTTGACTACCTCGTGCAAAAAGCGTTGCTGCGGCAGGCCGCGAAGAAGGCGTTCGAGAGCAGTCCGGACAGCAAGCGGCTGCTGGAGAAGGAGGTGCAGAAGGAAGTCAAGCGCCTCGCGCAGCAGGCCGGCTCGTTGGACCGCGCCAAGCAAGACGCAGAGAGCCGCGGGCTGCCCTGGGAGGAGAAGACCAACCTCATCCGCGAGGACTTCATGGTGCAGGTCTTCGTTCGCAACATGGTCGACCAGAAGATCTCAGTCTCGCCGGAGGAGATGCGCCGCTACTACAACAGGCACCTCCAGCAGTTCTCGAACCGCAAGCGTGTGAAGATCCGGCGCATCCTCATCAAGTACGACCACTTCAAGACACTCGACGACGCATGGGCCCGCGCGCGTGAGATCGAGAAACGCCTCAAGGACGGGGAGGACTTCGCGCTGCTCGCCCGCACGTACTCGAATGGGCCGCGCGCCATGACCGATTAACCGGCCGACGCCGGCCTGTTCGGCTTCGACGAAGTGCATGGGCTCAAGCCAGAGCTGCGCAAGATTGCCATGGCCATGCAGCCAGGCGAGGTGAGCAAGATCATCGCGGCCGACCAAGGGCTTGAGATCATCAAGGTGGAAGCTGTGCAGCCCGCGCGGCGCGTGAAGTTCGAGCAGGCGCAGAACGAGATCCGGGAGATTCTCAAGAACGAGCGCCAACGCCGCAAGCAGGAGGAGCTGCTCGACAGACTCGAGCGCGAAGCGTACGTGGAGCGGTTGAGGTTCGGGAAGTAGCGCGGCCGCGCGGCGCCAGGGACGCGATGCGTCTGCCTGCCGCACCATGCGCCGCGCAGGCCGGGAGGCCCGTGAAGCAGGATCGTCCGCCGTACGGCGGCGCGCCAGACATCGCACTCAGAACCGCCCCTTCAGCAGCTCGCACATCCGCGCCGCGATCACGCCGTTGCCCCGAGGCCCCGGGTGGCACCAGTCCACAAACGTGGATTCACTAAAGTCGCTGAGCACGTCGCCGATGAAGAAGACGCCCTCCTTCTCCCGGCCCGAGAAGGCATCCTTGGCGTACTTGTATACGAGTTGCTGCGACTTCAGGAGCACCGGCGATTGGCCGTCGATGATGGCCTGCTCGAAGGGAAACGGCTTGCGCTTGCCCGCGAAGAGGTTCGGCTGCCAGAAGAAGAACGCCTTGAACCCGTAGCCCTTGGCCAAGGCCTTCACTTGCCGGATGTGCGCCTCGTAATACGCGACCACCTGCTTGGCGCGCGCGTCGATGTGGGGCGCCACCTGCTTGTCCCACGCGGCCCAGCGATTCGGGCCGGCCCACCCCAGCCGCCGGCGCAACGACCGGGCAAGCCGCGGGTAGGCCGACTGCCGGTACGCGGCCTCGAACGGGCCCGCCTGCTTCGCCTGCTCCCACTTGGCCCACTCGAAGCGGACACCCTCCGGATCGCGCGGCACGCCCGGCGAATACGCGCCGGCCGAACCGTCGTTCACGCCGTCGTAGAAGATCACAATCTGCGGCACGCGGCCATCGGCCAGGAGCTTGAGCAGCAGATTCAACTCCTGGGCCGCGACGTACCCGAAGTTGCCAAAGTTGTACACGTCGTACGCGGGCCCCAGCCGCTTCTGTAGGAGCGATGGGATCGTCTGGCCGTCGGGCGACCCGGCGCTGAACGTCGTGGATCCGCCAAGCATGAACACCTTGGCCGCGCCGGGCCGGGGCGACTTGATCGTGCGCCGCGTGCCGTCCGCGTTCACGTTCACGTACCGGCTCGCGTACGGCCGCGGGCGCCAATGGACGTACGTCTCGAACTGCTGTGTGTGCTCGACCTCATTCGTCGCGCGCCACAGCTCGGCCGCGTCGGGGAAGTTGGCATATACCGGCGAGAGCTGCGCATGGTCGTAGACCGTCTTCCGGCTGTCTTTGACTCGGGCCAACTCCGCGAGCACGTAGTGGCCTAGCACGATCACCACGGCGACAAAGCCGAGGGCCGCGAGCACGGCGCGCACGGTGCGGCCGAGCTTCTGGAGGCGGAGCGCGGCGCGGCGCCTCGACCGCGGAGTGCCCTGCGCGGGGGCTTGGGAGGTGTCCAGTTCTGCCATGGGCAAATCTCACAACGCGGCGCCGCCGTCAGGCCGTTCGTAGTAGGGCGATTCATCGCCCGTCTCTGCGTCTGTAGCGACGGGCGATGAATCGCCCTACTACAAGCCTGGCCACCTCGCGTGGCGCACATCGAGAACATGTTATCGTTCCGTCCGCGATAACCCAACAAGGCGGGCTGCGCCCGCAACCCGGGAGCGGAACGCCTTCGCGCTCCGACGGACGGTCCCGAGGCTTCGGGATCCGCCCCACGTGAGCAACATCTTGTTTTTCGTCGCGGTTACGAATGCTTCAGGCACTAAGCGCACGAGTTCATTCTGTGCCTGTCGTTCCACTCAATACCTCCACTTCACGCACCCACATCAGGTTCGGCCGGCCGGCAGGGCCGGCGCCGGCCGGCTGCCAAATGCGGAGCGACTTCACCGTCACGGGCCGGTCTAGCACGACCGTCGTCTCGCCGGCGGGCTGGGCCGGGCGCACGCGCTTCAGGCGCGTCCAGCCCGCGGCGGTCTTGGTCTGCACCTCGAACTCCGCCGACGTGCGCGGCGTTCCCGCATCGAGACTCCAGTACACCTTCACGCGGCGGACCGAGACGGCCCGCGGGAGCGCCAACTCGATCCAGTGCGGCTGGTCCTTGTCCGCGGACGCCCAGTCCGCTTCCGTCCAGTGGAGGCCTTCCGTGCGCGTGATGCCGTCCGTGAGGGGCGCGGGGTCGTACTTGCTGTAGCAGCTATCGACCGACACCTTCGCGTCTGCGGCCAGGTTGCCCTTGCGCCAGGGGACCTCGGCCACGAACAAGTCGTCGAACCACACCACGCCCTTCGCGCGCCGGTGCAGCGCGTACACGTTGATGTTGCGGATGGGTTTCTTGGGCTCCAACAGCATCTCGCCGAACACCCAGTCGTGCGTGCCCGCGCCAAACTGGATGACATTGCCATAGCTGGGCGTGCCGTCGGTGTGGTAGATGTCCACGTAGAGCGAGTAGTCGCGGCCCGCGCTCGCGGGCACGCGGGTGGCCTTGCTCCAACCGCGCACCACCACCGGGCACCGATACTTCTGCTTGAGCGTGATCGTCTGCGACGCGCCGCGCTTGGCCGGCGCGGGGTTGTCGAGCTTGAGGCTGCGCTTGCCGCGATGCGCGGTCGTGTCGTCGAGCGCGTAACCGGCCGGATACGCGCCCCAGTTCGCCGCGCGCGCGCCGGCAGTCTGCTCGAAGCCGGGGTTCTTCAGCAGGTTCAGGCGCTCGGGCACGTAGAGAACCGCGGCCTTGAGCGTCTCCGCGTCGAACGCTCCTTCTGGCGAGGAGAGCCTGACTGTGAACTCGTACCGCCCTGGAGGAGTCGCCGCGCCGGGAACGAGCGCCAAGTCCACCGCGCGAGCCTGCCGGCCCGCGCACACGGCCTCCGCCCTCGCCGGCCGCGCCTGCCAGCCATCGGGACAAATGACTTCATAAGCCGCACGCACCGGCGCGGCAAGGTGGTTGGCCACTTCAAGGCGCAAGCCGGCCTCGCCCCAGGGCTTCAGGCTAGCCGTGATGGCCCGCGTCACCGGCAGCGAACGCTCTTGGCTCAGGCGGACCCACGTCTTGCCCTCGATACGGATTCTCGCGGTCGCCCTGATGCGCGCCGCGTCTCCCACTTGGGCCGTCTTCGGCACCGCGACCTCGAAGCGCTCGGCACCCAGCGGCTTCACTGGCCACCCCTCCTCCGCGGCGAGTTTCACGTCGGCCAATTCCGCCGGCTGGCCGGCTTTCTGCGCCGCGACCTTCACGACCAACGTGCGCCCGGGGATCGCAGGCCCCTCGGCCGTGAGCGCCGGCCCGGTCACACCCGCGAGCGCGGTGAGCACAAGCTGGAGATGGCTCTGGCAGTCGTCCAGATCGCGACGCGCCCGGCGCAGAGGGTTTTGGAGTTCCTTGCGATCAATCCACGCGCGCGCGGACGCGGCTACGTCGATAGCCTTGCCCAACGCCGCGATCACGCGCGTTGGCTCGTACGGCCCCCGCGCGGCCGCGGACTTCACCCCCGCGAATGCGGCGCGCACGCTGGCGAATCGCTCCTCCAATTGTGCGGCCACTGCCGGCGCGGGCAGCTCGTACCATTCGTCCATGGCCGAATCGACAGCATAGTTCACGTCAGGCCTCCCGGCCTCTGCAACGACCACATCGTCGACCCATGCGCGGCCGGGAAGCTCCTTGGCCATGAACACGCTCAGGTGGATGCTGCGCACGGGCCGGTCGGGCTCGATGGTGAAACGCACCGCCCGCCAGTCGTAGTCGCCGCGTGGCAGAGGGAACGAGTGCTCGACGCGCTTGGTGAAGCGCGTCACGTAGCACACGGTCGCGCGGATCGCGAACTTGCCATCCGGCTTGCCAGCGAGCCCTTGGGCTTTGACCCGTGCGCGGATCTCGATGGGCTGGGCGCGCTTCTGGTAGAGCATGACCCACTGCCACGCGCCGTGCGCGGCGGGCTTGCCGGTGTTGTCGAGCAGCAGGCAGTCGCCGCCGCCGGCTCGCGCGCGCTCCACGCCATCGCCGTACCGTCGCGTGCGCCAGTGCACGGGCAACTCGGGCCGCGCCTTGTCGATCTCCCGCATGAGCTTCCGCGCGGCAAGCATGCGCTCCAGTTCGGCGACGTGATGCTGCACGAGTTCGCGCTTGCCCGCCACGTGCAACACGACCAGTTGGCCGGGGCTCAGGCTCAGGGGCACGATGAGCTTCCCTGCCTCGGTGTTCGCCGGCAGGGCGACGCGCGCGACTTCGTCCACCGCGATGAGACGGGGCGCGGCGAGGCCGATCGCCTTGGCATCGATCGTCAGCGTGCAATCGACCGCGTCGGCTCCGTCGTTGAGCACGGTGAACATGCGTTTCCCGAAGCGCTCGACGTACACGTCCGGCGAGCTGCACGCCGCGTGCGTGAGCGGCTCCCACCCGGCCGCGTTGAGTTGCCGGCACACCGGCACGTAGCGCCGGAACAGCCCGCGGTCGCGCTCGTACCACTCCGCGTGTTCCCAGTAGCGCGAGCCTGGGCCGAGGCCGCTGGGCGGCCAATCGAAAATACTGGGATACACGCCGTACGCGACGCAACGCCGGATGTAGCGCTCAATGTCGTCGTGGGTGAACTTGCTGAAGTTGCCCTTGAGCAGCGTCACGAACGGCTTGGTGCGGCAGATCATGCGCACGTAGTTGAACGCGGGCCGCGCGATATGCAGGCCGGTCTCCGCGCCCATGATGTCCAAGTGCGGAGCGGCGAACGGGCTGCTCGCCATCGCGCCGTTCATCATGGTGTACTTGCCCATCGCGTGGAGCCGCCGCGCGGCCTCCTGGGCAAACTCCACCGAGCTGAAGTAGTTGTAGAGCAGCGGCTTTTTATGCCGCGGATCCCACACCGGCGGATAGCTCGCGTACTGAAAGTGATCCGTGCGGTAATTGATGCCGCTCGTGATGCCATCGTAGTAGAAACCGTCCAGTTCGCCCCCGCGCTTGCGATAGGCCGCGAACGTGTCGGCCATGTGGTCGAGCTTGTAGCGGCCGTAGAGCAGGTCCGGGTCGAGGTTGAACTGCGAGATGAGGTGGCCGTAGACCGCGGTCTTGCGGATTTGGAGCGAGCCGTCCGGCGCGCCGAGCCCCACGGCCTCAAACGCGCCCTTCGTGCGCACCGCGCGCTCGAAGCGCTTGGCCATGGCCGCGACCATGCGCTCGCGGGACGGAGGCGGGTCCTTTTCCGGGTCGTAGTTGGGAATCCACGCGAAGAGGCCGGCGTGCGTGAAGTAGGTCAAGCTGTACACGCCCAGCTTGTCGTCGTACCCCGGGTTGGCCGCGCCCTCCTGGAATTGGAAGCCGAACTCGTTCACGTTGTCGATGGACTCCAGGTCGCCGAAGGCCATCCAGATGCCCTCCTTCTTCACATGCTTGGTGAAGAATTCGGGCCGCCATTGGTAGTAACTCGACAGCGCGCTCCGCAGGCCCCACTTCGGGTCGCACGCGTAAATCATGGCCGAGACGGACGCTTGGTTCGGCGGCTGCGTGTGGCGGCTCAGCGCGAGGTCGAATGCGAGGTAGAAGAGGTGTTCGTTGGCGTCGTACGTGAGCCGGCAGATGCGCGGCTCGTCGAGCGGAAACGCGAGCGCCAGGCCGGCCGGGCCGGTGAGCGCGGCGCAGAAGTTGCGCGAGTGGTAGCCCAACTTCGCGGCCGGTTGGTCGCGGAACTCGGGCAAGTCCGCGAAGTAGCGGATGGGATAAACGTTTTGGTACGCCTTGCCCTTGACGACCGTGCGCGTCGTCTGCACGTCGTCCCACCAGCGCCAGCCCGTCGCGTCCACGGGCAGGCAGAAGCGCACCACGAGGCCGCGGTCCCGGCCGGTCGTGTCCGCGACCGTGGCCCGCGCGAGCACGCGACCTGCACGCGGCTCGTACGCCACGCGCACCTCCAGGCCGAGCGATTTCAGCGCCACCCGTTGCTGTCCCTTTCCGTCCAGGGGGCCGTAGACCGGCACGAACGTTGTGCCCTTTTCCAAGTCGCAAATCTCGACCACGGCCTGCTTGCGGCCCGCAGCCAAGTCGCCGGCAGGAGTGCGCAACGACGCCCATGCGCCGGTGGCCGGGTCGAGCGCGGCCTTGCAGCCGTGGCCGAGGTCGAATGGCTGTGCCTGCGCGCCAAGGGAAACGGCTGCGGCAATGCACGTTGCAAGCAGGGCGGGTCGTCTCATGGGTCTACTCCTCAGTTAGTAGCGCGCTCGTAATCGCCTGCGCCTTAGCCCCGTCGATACCAGGTGTTTCCTCACGGAGGTTCGCGATCTGAGCGGCCCGTGCCGCTGGCTCGTAGTAGGGCGATTGATCGCCCATCTCTGCGCCCGAGGCAACGGGCGATCAATCGCCCTACTACAGACGCAAGACGCGGCTACTGCCGATCCAACAAAGCCAAACTCCCCGCCGCGATCGTCACGTCGCGTGGCGTAGGCTCAGTCATGCGAATGGTCACGGCGTCGCCGCGGAAGTTCTGCACCGCGACGTATCGCTCGCCTAGCAACGTCACGCCCACGCCGGGAGGCGCATCGACCGGGCACGCGATAGCCTCGCAAAGCGCGCGCTTCGCGGCAAGAAGGTCGCCGGGCGGCGAATCGATCCACTGTGCCGCTTCCGGCCGCGACTCCTCGCCTGTCTCGCCGATTCGCATGCGGTCGGGGAAGAAGTAGCTCGACGTGTCCAACCGCAGCAACGCGTCCGGCAGCGTTTCAAGCCTGCCCGCGAGCCGCGACGTGACGAGCGCAGGCCGGCCGGAGCCGGCATACTCGCCCAGCGCGTGGCCAAGCTCCGGCATGAGCGACGCCTCCCCAAAGGCCGCGGCCGGCGCGGCCATGGGAAACACCGGAGACGCCACGGCCGGGATGCCAGCCATGCCGAGGTGTTCGAACACGTACTGCTCGCCACCGGCATCGCCTCGCGGGTCACGATACGCGGCCACGCCGCGCGGCGGATGCTCAGCAACGATGCCCGCAAGCCGGTCGAGTGCGTCGCGTTCCGCGCACAACGGCTCCATGAAGTCCCGGCCGGGCAGCGTCTCGCGGTCGGGGTTTGCGTCTTCCGCGCGCAGCAAGCTCATGCAGAACAGGACCAGTTCCCGCGCGCCGGCGAGCACGCTCCCGCGCGCTTGGGCCATGAAGATCTCCGGCGTGCACGCGATGCAGTCGATCCACGAGCCGATGCACTTTTCGCCGCAGGCCTGGTGGTACCAATGGGTGGTGAAGAACCCGCCGAACGGCTGCCGCTTGCCCCATTTGGCCGACGCGGGGTCGCGCGTCTCCGCGCCCGCGCATACCGCGTGGAAGAGATCCGTGTGCCGCACCACGTCGTACCCGCGCCATGCCACGCCCTCGAACCACGACGGAAACTTGAAGATCAGCCGCAGCTTCGGATTGGCCCTCAGCGCCGGCACCAGCACGTGATCCGCGCAGATCTCCACCATGAGATCCTGCCGGAACTCCGTCCACGTCTGCTCGCCGCGGCGCTCTTGGCAAGCCGCGCAGCAGCAGTCGGTGAAGAGGCGGTTGTCGATGATGAGTTCGTCGAAGTGTGGCGCGGCTTGCGAGAAGATCTGGGCCAGCTTGCCCGCGCAGTCCCCGCGGCTGAAGCACGGCACGCCCGGCCAGCCGTCGGAGTCTGCGCCCAGATTCGTCGTGCAGATACACCCCGCCGCCTCGATCCCCGCGGCCTCGAATGCTCGCCGCGCGGCCGCGAGCACCTCCGGCTCCGGCTGTGTGTGGCCGCGATACGTCTCCAAGTAGACCTTGCCGATGCCGCGGTCGCAGCACCAGGCGACCGTATCCGCCAACGCGGCGGAGTCTCCGCAGAACTTGAGCACGTCTTGTGCGGTGGCGATGATGCTGAGTGGCATGGGCAATGACGGCTGAAGCTTCGGGGCAAGCGAATGGCCGGCAGCAGGCTAGCTGTTGGCGCGGCCAGTGTAACGTCCGCTGGATGAACACGCAACTTGAAGGTGCGTTGGGGTTGTGGCTCGCCGAGACACCTGCCGCCATTGACCCCCGCGAGCGGAGGTGTTACGTTCATAAGCAGGCGCCGCCGCGAGGCGCCACCGTGCTAGCGCCCCTGTCCCGCAATTACGTGCACATATCCGGGTAGTGGGCCGCGCCCAATGCCATTCACTTAAGGATCACTTCGCCCGCGAAATCTACGGCGCATGAGCAACCGCGCACTCCTTGGCCAGCTTTAGCTGGCCTGTCTGATTGCCA
>JAJRTI010000021.1 GCA_024278415.1 Planctomycetota bacterium
CGGCCTGCGGCCGCAACCCTGGGCTAGAAGCCGGAAGCCCGTTGGGCTTCCAAACAGCGTTGCGTCAAGCGGAAACGCTGTCCATCGAACTCGCGCACGTTCATGGGGCCAACGGCTGTTGCAATCGGCTGAAGTGTTACCTATTTTGTTACGGGCGAACTTCCGTTCCGCGGGCAGACGAGCTTGGAGGTCATGCGCCTCCATCGCACCGCGGCGATGCCGGATCCGAGGGACGTTGTGCCGGGCTTGTCCGAAGGTGTGGCTCTCATCATTATGAAGGCGGCCGCGAAGAATCCGGAGGATCGTTTCCAGTCTTGCGAGGAGATGGCGACCGCGGTGTCCGCGGTGATGGCGGGGCGAGAGAAAGAGGTGGTGTCACAGCTAAGCAAGCCCAAGCCGGCCAGAGGGGGCGGAGCCGCGACACAGGCGCTGGCGCAGTCGGGCAAGGTTGCAGGCGCCGGCGTGAAAGCGGCGGCGCAACTCGCGAGGCCGATGCTTCGCGGCCTGGCCGCGGTGTTTGGCGGAGCGGGGGGCGCGCTCGCCGGGGTGGTGAAGGGCGCGGCCCTGTCCGTCTGGGCGCTCAGGAAGGTGGCGGTCGTGGTCGCCTTCCTGGGGGGAGGCGTGTACTTGGGGAATAGGGTGATGCAGAACGTGAGGGTGGGCGGCGGGCAGGCACTGTCACGGGGGAATCTGAAACAACTGGGCATGGCCGTGCACATGTACTTTCAGACGTACAACCGTCTTCCTCCCCAAGGTGATTACCCTAAGGCGCTGCTGCCGTTTTCCGGGGGGAAGAACGCGTTCTACCACCCCAACAACACCGACAAGCCGAGGGATGGCTTCCCGGAGAACATCGACTACGAGTTCTCGAACGTGCTGCCCAGGAGCCTGGCTCAGGTGCGAGTCATGTCTGAGACGCCTGTGGCTTGGGAGAAGGAGGTTCGCAAGGATAGGATCATGGTCCTGTATTGCGATGGCCACGTGGAGGAACTGCGCGAGGAGGATTTCGTGAATCCCAACCTCGAGTCGATGTAGGCGGGGACATTGGGGGCTTCCGCCGCACCCGGGAACAAGGTGCGGCTCACCGACCGCACCGGGGATTGCCGCCGGACTGCGTCGCGCTTGTAGTAGGCCCGTGAGGGCCTTCCGCTCGGATGACGCTTCGCTATCGGAGCAGAGGGCGCCCTTACGGTCGCCACTACGAGCGGGTCGCTCCCGCGGTCGCAAAGGGGTGGCGTCGCGGCCGACACTTCAGTCGTGACATAATACTAGCTCCCATACCATTTCCTTCATTCTATGGATCTCCACGGGCAGGCTGATGGCGACGACCAACGGCCTGGCGTGAGCCCGAACGAACCGCGATGGGGCAGAGACGCAAAGACGGAGGCAGGGGGGGGAGGGCCGCTCTGTCTCACGCGCCATGGACGCATGTCTGGGCGCAGTTCCCCTGGCCTGTGGGTCTGCCGCGCCGGCTCTCTTCGAACCGCCTAAAGGCGGTCGCCGAATAGCAGAGCCCAACGCTGCTGCGTCGGAAGGCCCACTTGTCAGCGACGTGTAACCGCCCAGCAAAACGTTCGTAAGAAACGTATTCCAGCGCAGATCGGCTCTTGCCCTGCGCGCGGCGCGGAGTTATGTTGCACACGATGTGTTGAGCGGCGCGGTGCTGCTGTCACCGAAGCCGCTTCGTGTGCTTGGTTCATGTCCCCACTGCCCGAACCCTCGCGGGCTCGGCGGCGTAACCTCGAGAGGAACAGTGCAATGAAGCGAGCGATGTTGATGGCGATAGTGGCGGTCTGTGTTGTTGGAGCGGCGCGTGCAGCAGATCTCCGCCCTGGGATCACGGTGTACAACCAGAATTTCGCGGTCGTGAGGGACCTCATTCCACTCGACTTGAAGAAGGGCACGACTCAAGTCTCGTACAACGAGATCACCGCGCACCTTGAGCCCAGCTCGGTCATCCTGCGCGACCCGGCGGGCAAGGTGCAGCTTCAGATCCTCGAGCAGAACTTCCGCGGCGACCCGGTCTCGCAGAACCTTCTGCTATCGCTGTACGAGGGCGTGACGATCCAGTTTCTCGTGCGCACGCGTGACGGCACAGATAGAATCGTGAAGGGCAAGATCATCCGCAGCGGATACGTGCCGCACCAGCAGGGCCTGCGCCGCTACGGCCAACAGTACTACCAGCGGCAGATGGTGTACTCCCGCGGTGCGGCTGGGCAGCCCATCATTGAGGTGGATGGGAAACTCCGGTTCACTCTCCCGGGCACGCCCTTGTTCCCAGCGCTCACGGATGACTCCGTCCTCAAGCCCACCATCAACTGGCTCATCAAGAGCGACCGCGCCGGCAAGCTCAACGCGGAGTTGTGCTACGTGACCGGCGGCATGAGTTGGGCCGCGGACTATAACGTCGTCTCGCCGGAAAAGTCCGACCTGATCGACTTGGTGGGCTGGGTGACCATCGACAACCAGAGCGGCAAGGGCTTCAGGGACGCGCGCATCAAGCTCATGGCCGGGGACGTGAGCAAGATCCAGCAGGGGCCACGTTACGCACAGCAGGCTTATCCCAGGGCGTCGGCAGTGCTGAGCAGCCGCATGGACCCGGCCGTGACGCAGAAGGCCTTCGACGAGTACCACCTTTACACCCTCAAGCGGCGCACGACCTTGCGCGACCGCGAGACGAAGCAAGTTGAGTTCGTCCGTGCGACCGGCATCAAGTCCAAGCGTGTGTACGTGTACAACGGCGCGAAGATCGACTGGCGCCGCTACCGCGGTTGGAGCCAGCGTAGCATCATGCAGGACGCTGGCTTCGGCACGCAGTGCAACCCCAAGGTGTGGGTCATGCGCGAGTTCAAGAACACGAAGGCCAACCAACTCGGCATCCCCCTGCCCAAGGGCAAGGTGCGCTTCTACCGCCGCGACGACGACGGCCAACTCGAGTTCACTGGCGAGAACGTCATCGACCACACGCCGAAGGACGAGACCGTGCGCGCGTACACCGGCAACGCGTTCGACCTCGTGGGCGAGCGCCGCCGCACGAAGTTCAAGCTCGACAGCGGCCGAAGCATGCTCGACGAAGCGTTCGAGATCAAGCTGCGCAACCACAAGAAGGAGGCCGTGGAGATTCGCGTCATCGAACCCCTCTACCGATGGAGCACGTGGGAGATCACGGAGTCGTCCAAGACGTACCTCAAGAAGGACAGCCGCACGATCGAGTTCCGCGTGCAGGTCAAGCCTGATGGCGAGCAGACGATCACCTACCAGGTGCGCTACACATGGTGACGCGCGGGACATTCGCCGCCGCGGCCGCGGCATGGATCGCGGCAGGCGCCTTGGCCGCGGCAGGCGCATTCGTTTGCCCAAGAACCGCGAGTGAACGATCCCGCCCTCACACAGGCAAGAGCAGGGCGTGCATGACGACCGGGGCTGGCGGGTGAGGACGGCCATCCTGCTGTTAACAGGACACACGTAACACCATGTGGGGTGGTGCGGACTACGGTGGCTGTGTTGCTGATGAATGAAATCCCACGGATGTCACCAGAGACCACGGATGAGGAAAGGAATCATGCCTCTTCCCATAGCCAAGCCGAACGGTGAGGTCATGTCGAACACGCGGCGCTCTCTGGCGCTCATGGTGCACGATCACCCGGCGCCGTGGGGCTGGCACTCTGACTCCGGGTTTGTTTGCCACCTCTTATCTTCATCCGTGGTCTCTGGTGACATTCGTGGGACAGGTTGGGTCTGCCGATCTTGCCACGGCGCTGACAGCCGATACTCAGAGCCATCGTTCGTGGCCCAGCCAGTCAAGCCCACGGTATTGCGCGTCGATAATTGACAGGACCATCTTGGGGTGTGCGTAGAGGTCGCAAGAAGGTAGAATGATTGCCTCAGCCATGTGGAGACCTCCTGCCCACAGTGGCCCCCAATACCTTGAGAGACCGCACCATGATCCCTAGCGACCACTTTGTCCGATACTACAACGAAGTCTTCAAGGCGCTCGACGAGTTGGGCCGGGAACACTTGGTCGCGTATTGGCGGGAGCTGGGCCGCCTTCAAACGAAGGAGCTGGGCGAGCGCTTCCGCACGGGCGGGCTCCAAGCGTGCTACGACTACTGGAAGGTGATCGAGAAGGAGGAGAACTGCGGCGCCCGCGTTACGCTCGCCGACGACTACTTCGAGTTCCGCATGGAGGCATGCCCCAGCCTCGGGAAGGTGCTGGACAACGACGCGGCCCCGTCGCCCCTTTACTGCGACCACTGCATGGGCTGGGTCAAACCGGTCATGGAATACGCCGGGCTATACGCGGTCATGGACATGCACTCCCGCACCGAACCGCACTGCCATTTCCGGGTGTACGCGGACAAGGCCAAAGCCGAAGAATGGGAGCGGCAGGGGAAGCTGGTCTCGGAGCCCTACGACGCGTAAGCCCACTCACGTCTGCCGGCCGACGTTGTCCATGAGCCGGTCGATGTCCTTCACCTTTCCCAGCACAACGAGCACGTCCGTCTTCTGGATCACGTAGCGGCCATCGGGGGCCATCTGCACGTCTTCGTTCTTGGGCCCGTGCACCGCGATGACCTGCACGTTGAACTTGGCCCCCAGGTCCAAGTCCCTCAGCGATTTGCCCTCCAGAGTTTCGTTCGGCCGTACCTCGGTGATGCGGTACTCCGGGGGCAGGGCCAGGAAGTCCAGTGCGTTGGGGTAGCTTAGCTCCGTGCCCAGGCGCGTGGCCATCTCGCGCTCCGGCAGGATGGTGCGCTGCACACCCAGCGCGGTGAGGATCTTGGCGTGGTCTTCGTTGATCGCCTTCGCCCAGATGTTCTTCACGCCCAACTCTTGCAGATACAACGCGGCGAGAATGGCCGCGTCCATGTGGTCGCCGAGGCTGATGATCACGCCATCCATGTCGCCCAACGGAAGCACTTCGAGCGTGCGCCGCACGGTCACGTCCCCAATGACCGCGGTCTGCACCACGTCTTGCACCTCCTCGACCCGTTTCTCGTCCAGGTCCACGGCGAGCACCTCGCAGCCGTTGTCCACGAGCGTCTGTGCGAGCGCCGCGCCAAAGCTGCCTAGGCCGATGAGTGCGAATTGGCCCATGACTAACCTACCTTTCGTTCGTTCTGCCTTGGTTAGGCCTCAGTATACCACGAGCAGGGCATCAACAGAACTCAAGCCGTGGGGGCCGCTCAGCCCAAATCGATACCCGCGTCCTTCACGAGTTGCCGCGGGTCGACCGGGGCGCCACCCTGCTCGACGGACGCATAGCCGGCGAGCGAGATGGCGAGACTCTTGATGCCTTCGTCGTACGGCACGAACGTCTCGCGGCGGCCCTCGATGACCGCGTCGAGGAAGTCGTAGAGCACGTAGTCGGCCCAGCCCTTGCCGGCGGGCTCGGAGCCTGCGCCGTCCTCGTCCTGCCACGTCGCGTTGCCGCCGTCGATGGCCGCGAACAGGCCTTCGGCCACGATGCGGAAGCCGTTGTCCCACTTCACCTGGGGCACCATCGAGCAACTCAAGGTGCTCATCGCGCCGGACTCGAATCGCATGATCAGCGCGGTCGTGTCGGGGATCGTGACGCCGGGGTATTCGCTCACGAGCCCAGTGCCTGGCTCCCCGCCCGGCTTCGGCGTCCAGTCGTGCACTTGGGACGTGCAGCCCACGACGCTCGCGACCTCGCCCGCGAGGAAGCGGCCCATGTCAAGCATGTGGGTGGCTTGCTCGATGAGCTGGCCGCCGGACAGCTCGATCTTGGGCCACCAGCCCTTGCCCGGCATGCCAGGCATGTAGTAGTGCTGCTGTACCATCGCGATCTTACGCGTGCTCAGCAGCTCCTTGACCTTTTGCACGCCCTTGGCATAACGGTACATGTACCCCACTTGAACGAGTACGCCGGCCGCGTCGACCGCGTCCTTCACGCGCTTGGCCAGCTCCAAGTTGACTGCGACCGGCTTCTCCACGAAGAAGTGGATGCCGCGCTGGGCCGCGGCTTCCTCGATGTCGCCATGCGCAAAGGGCGGGGTGCAGATGACGATCGCGTCGGGCTTCTCCGCATCGAAGAGCGCGGCTGCGGATTCGTGCGCGCTGCCACCCCACTGCTCCGCGGCCGCTTTGGCGAGGTCGAGGCTCACGTCCGCATGCCCGACGATCTCCACGTCGTCGCGCTTGTCGGACGAGGTCAAGTGGCGCTTCGCAATGCCGCCAACGCCGACGAATCCAAGCTTCAGGGCCATTGTTGATCTCCTTTGATCTCACCGAAACCAACCACAGAGGACACGGAGAGGCACAGAGGGCAAATTACCAGAGTTTCCCCATCCAGACAACCCAAGCGGCGGCTTGCTGCCGCTTCGTTAGGGGGGGGCGAGGGCCTCTGCTCTTTACCCACATTTCAAGGATGGCTGCGGCGGGCACTGGGGAGCAGGAATCCCAACGGGATTCCGTCCTCCAGCCCAGGGTTGCGACCGAAGCTCGCTACCCTGGGTCGGTTGAGCGCGGTGCCCCACCCCCATCCCTCTGCCTTTCCGATCCCGCACTTGCGGGATCGGAAAGGCAGAGGGATGGGGAGAATGGTGGGTTTGGGCGCCTTGTTCCCAGGGTAGCGGCCTGCGGCCGCAACCCTGGGCTATCACACGGGACCCCCTTGGGGTCCGGGAGGCCGCACGAGAGCGACCTTGCAAGAGTTTGGAGATGTGGGTAAAGGGCAGGGCGAGGGCCTCTGCGTGCCTCCGTGTTCGCTGTGGTTCCTATCTGTCCCAGGTATGCTGGGCCAGTAGGCCAAACGTGTCCGGCCGGCGCATGAAGAAGTAGCGCTTGCGGATGTCGCGGCCAGTGGAGTTGCGCACGCTTAGCGAAAGGTCGCACTCCGCGCACGCGATCCCGCCGGGCGTGCGGTCGGTCATGGAAAGGAGTTCGCCGCGAGGACTGACGATGCAGGAGTTGCCGGAGTTGGTCGCGGCTGCGACGTGCACATGGTTGTCCACCGCCCGCGCGCGCACGACGTGCTCCCACAGCGAGCGTTTCTCCCGGCCGTCGCCCATGTTGCAGTTCATCACCACGTCCGCGCCTTGGAGGCCGTAGATACGCGCGACCTCGGGGAAGTGGTAGTCCCAGCAGATCATGAACCCCACGCGGCCGAAGTCGAGGTCGAAGACTGGGTAGTCGTGCCCCGGCGCGACGCCGCCAGGCATGCCCTCGCCAATGGGAAGATGCGTCTTGCGATACTTGCCGATGAGTTCGCCCGTGCGGCCGATGAGCAGGCCCGCGTTGTACACCGCGTCGCCCTCGCGCTCGTACATGCTGAGCCCAATGTGCGTCTCAAACTCCCGCGCCTTAGCCGCGAAGCATTCATACGTCTCCCCGCGTTCGGGCTCCGCAATGTCGCCGACGGCCACGTCGCGGCTGGGCCAGTTGATGACCTCCGGCAGCACGATGAGGTCGACGCCCTTGGGTCCGATCTCGTTGATACGAGCCGCGTAGAAACCGAGCGCCTCCGCCTTGGCCGCCGGCTTCTGAGGGCTGCCGGATATGGCGGCCAGCTTCACCAGCCGCTGCGGCCGCGGCTCATCAGTCACGTCGGTGATACGAACATCACGCCACCGCACGCGGCCACACGTCGCCCACGCGAGGTAGAGGTTGATCTTGAAGCCCTGCGTGTCCGGTTCCGGCTCAAGGACGTACGCGAGCCGATGCCAGCCCTGCGCGTCGACTTCGACAAGGTCAAGGTGCTCGTACGCTGAATCGCGCCCCCAAGCCTCGGACGTGATGAGCGCCATCGCGTGCAGCCACGGCTTGTCCATGCCCTCCACTCGGAATGCGGCCTCGAGCCTGTAGCGCCGGCCAGGCGCTAGGCCCGGCAGCGCCCGCTGCCAGCAGCCGCACACGTGCGGGTTGCCGGTCGCCTCGACAACAAGCGTCGCTGCTTCGCCTCCCGCGGAGGCGAACACGGGCGCAATCTCCGCCCGAGGCGACCATGCACTCCAGTCGCTTGGGTCGGTCAGTAGATCGGTAGGCGAGCGCACAACTGTCTCAGAGAAGAGGTCACACGGACACGCAGGCTATCACCATTGCGCTGCGCACCAACAACGCGCTCCCTACTCCAGCCCCGCGACCTGCCAGATCTTGTCCAGCGACTCAACGGTCGCCTTGGCCGCGTCCGCGCTGCTCATCTCCCGGAGTTCCTTCTTGAAGGGCTCCGGCGTGACCGGGCCATCGTAACCCATCGCGTCCAACGCTTGGAGGAACGCTGCGATGTCGATGACGCCCGTGGCGCCGGGCATGTCGCGCACGCTGTCGATCTGTGCGTCCACCTCGACGCCGGCGGGCGCGTCGTTCACGTGCACGTAGACCACGTCGCCGTTGGTGAGCTTCGCCAAGTCCTCCGGCGTGTGGTGCGCGGTGTACCAGTGCCAGCAGTCGAGCAGCAGCCCCACGTTGCCAGTGCCGATCTCTTTGGCCAGCTCCAGCATCCCGTCCATGGTGCAGATGAAGTCGTACTTGTGGCCGTCGCGGGAGGTTTTGGGGCCGACGAACTCGAGGCCGAGCCGGCAGCCGTTGTCCTTGAGGATCTTGGCGCACTCGCGCAAGCGCCGCGCGTGCTGCTGGAAGTTCTCCTCAAAGGTTAGCTCGTCCGACCACGGCATGACCCATGTGGGCACGCGCGTCGCTCCGACCGCCGCACCCGCCGCGGCAAGGCGCGGCAACTTGGCGAGGCCGTCTTGGAACGCATCCTCGTCCTTGCGGAAGTCCACGGGCAGGCCCCATCCGCCGATCTGGAGGCCTGCGTCAGCATACATGGCCTTCACTTCGTCGGCCTGGCCGGCGTCGACCTTGTCGGCGACTTCACCAATCGGTGCGTCCATGCCGCCAAAGCCGGCGGCTTTGGCGAGGTCGATGAGTTCGGCCAGCGAACCGCCAATGCCGACCGCGCCGGGGCTGAGATTCTTGAACATACTCAAAACTCCTTCACAAGCTGCTGGGCCGTCGCTGCACTTCTGGCGGCGAACGGCGGAGAGGAATAGGGGGGAGGATCGCAGAGGCGACCGGCTCAATCACGACGCACATCGACCTCGACCGGGCAGACTTGCCCTGCGAGGTCAAACCCGTCGGCCGCGAGCGTGACGGACTGTTTGCCATCGAGCCGGACCGTGGGGCGGCCGGTGCGGGCTCGCACGCGGACTTCCTCCTTGGCGAGAAGTTTGACCACAACGCTTGCGCCGGTAGGCAGGTCGACCGTGGCCCCGTTGACCAGCCGAAGCTCGACCCGCCCGGACTCGCACGTGGCGGCCATGGGCTCCGGCGCGGCAATCCGCATCTCGCCCTTGACGAGCTTTGCGGCGAACACTTCCGTCGTAATCCACAGCGTGGCCAAGGGCTTCTTCACATACGCGACCGTCGCTGCACCCCGTTCGAGGAAAATTGGGAACTCCGTGCATCGCTTGAACAGTACGCTCATGGAGCGTTCCCGGTTGAGGTCAATCAGCGCGCGCGGTCCGAGGCGGATCGTGCCCGTTCCCAAGGCCGCCAGCACGACGCGGCCCTTTTCGGTCCTCACTTTGGCCCCGTCCGGCACGACGACGCCAGGCGCGGTGAGCTTCTGCCAGGCTCGCCAACGTTTGGTCTGCACAAGCACTGTGCCCTCGAACGACTTGACGGTAGCGATGCCCTTGCCCGAATAGTCATATGGCAGCGGCACGGCAAAGACGGCCTGTTCCGGCGCGGTGCATCCGGCCAGCAACGCAGGCAGCACCGCGGCTACCGCGAGGCAGAGGGTCCACGCGCGTGTCTTGGAGCAGTCGGTCATCGGCATGCCATACGCAAACGGCTGAAGCGACGTGCTGTCGGCTTCAGCCGGAAAGGTGCGTGGTCTCAGATCCCGCTCATTGATCCGTATCTTGGTCGTCGAGCATGACCTGCGTCTCTTCTTCGTCGGGATCTTTGAGCACGAACTGGTACTTGCACTTGGGGCAGCGCACATTCTTGCTGATGAGCGTGCGCTTCGCCCGAAGCAGCTTGCCACACAGGGGGCATTTGAGGTCGATTGAGTCTTCAGCCATGGTCCCGCCCTTTAGCGCCTTCGCGGTCAGGAAGCGCGACAAAAAACAAGAAGCTGGAGCGGATCCCGAAGCCTCGGGATCCGCTCCTGGGTTGCGGACGAGGCCCGCTTTGCCCAAGAGACACAACGAGTCTGCGCGGATTGTAGCAGTGCCCGGAGTAGGAGTCAAGCCGGACAAGGGCAGGAGTTTCCCCACAAGATTTGCAGATCCAAGCAGCAGATGCCGCAGGCTTGTAGTAGGGCGATTCATCGCCCGTCTCTGCGTTCGGAACAACGGCCCATAAATGGCCCTACTACAAGCCCCGCCCGCGGCCGCGCACTCACCTGCCTCGTAAGGCCGTACGGCCGTTCAGCAGCCGCGACACGGGTATCGCAAACGCACCGTCACGCGCCGCGGCGGCCGTCCACCGGCCTGTCGCGTCTTTGTACGCCAGCCCAGCCACGGGCATGGCGACCGCCACGTCGCAAGTGGCCGCCAAGTCCCACTGCCCATCCTCCCGGCGGGAGAGCGTCGCTGTCATCGGCACGCGCACGTCGTCGCCAGGCTTCACGTCGTAGATGATGAACGTATCGCCACGCTGAATCTCCGGCTTCGGCTTGAAACGGTACAGATTCCGGTGGAGGAACTTCTCGATATACGCACTGCGTTTGCCATCGGGCGTGCGGCACAACTTGCCATCGAGAAGCTGCGACGCGCGGGGGGCGCCGCCCGTCCAGGCGAGCGGCATAGGCGTGGATGACCGGATGACGCCCTTGGCGTCGCGTTGGGAGTAGTCCGCCATAGCCAAGCCAAACCCCACAAGTCCGAAGCCGAATCGCCCGTCCGCCGCGCACGACTCGATGCGGTAGCCCTTGTTGCAGGCATAGTCGGGGGTCGACGTGAACAAGCGCTGCCCGATCAGCGCACGCGGGTTGGCGGGCTTGATGTCCGTCGTGATCGTATGGCCTTCGTAGTCCACGGACGTGACTTTGCCGGTGAGAGCAGGCGTCGCCAACTCCATTGCGATCCCGTCCTGCTCGACGCGCGGGCATTGGTGGAGCGTGAGCCGCGCCACTTGGCCTCCCTGCTTCCGCGCGAGTGCGAGGCGGCCGTCCGTCCCCAACCAAACGCGGTCGACCTGGCCCGACGCCGTCTCAATGCGCACGCCGCGCATGCCCGCCAGCGGCTTGGCCTCCGCACACGAAAGGATCTGCCGCTTGCCCGTGTATCCTTCCATGACGCCGAGGAACGAACTCGCCAAATCCCGCCCTCGCCGGCGTGCAACGACGAACGGGATCACCTTCTTGCCCGTCAGGTCCGGGCCTTTCGCGGTGATAAGCGTCGTGTCAGGGCCGGGGAAGAGGTCCAGGCGCAGGTGGATACCGCGATTCGGTTCGGTCGTCCAGTCGGCCACGACCCGCTTGCCCGCCGGCGCCTGCTTGACGTCGTAGAGGAAGCCGTAGCCGTTCTTGGGCGGCGGATACCATCCGAAGTAGCCCACCTTCTCGCCGGGAATGCCCAGGTTGCGAATGCGGTTGCCGGGCAGCACGCGCTCGCCCCAGCTTCGGCCCGGCGCGTCGTACGTGGCATCCGCATGGCCCGACAGTCCGGCGAGGGTCCACACGTTGTCGACGGGCTTGGGCGCAGGCCCTTCGAGCGTGAAGCCCTCGCCCGCCTCGGTCACCTGCCCGTGGAAGCTGTAGTCATGCTGCTTGCCGCCCGCCACGTCGAACAGGTCGACGAAGTACCCGCCCTTGTCCAGCTTCACGAGTGCGCACGCGCGAGCGTAGCGCTTGATCTGCGGCTGGCTCTTCCAGCATTGCGGCCCCGCAGACATGGCCACGAAGCTCACGCCATCCGTGTGCGCGAAGCCCATGACGTTCGCGTTGGGCCCGCCACGGTAGAGCGGCGGCCCACCGCGCTCGTCGACCGTCACGGTCGTGTGCGCGATCGACCGGCACGCCCAGCCCATGTGCACGGGCCGGCCGTAGAGGTCGTACGCGATCTCGTGCGTGAGCATCTGGCCTTGGCTGTAGAGCGAGATGTGCAGCGTGTCGTCGTTGCCATGCGGGAAAATTGTGCCGCCGAGCATGAGCAGCGCCATGCGGTCCGCGCCCGCGCCCTGGCGCAACACCGCGGTCGCACGCTGGCCCCACAGGCTCGACTCCGTCACATTGAAGGTGAGCTTCGGATCGTACTTCGGCGGGGTCTCTAGTGGCCTGAACCAGAACAGCCCGTCCACGCCAAGCCGCGACTCGACGCGGCCGCCGGTCGCGGCCTGCATCTTCTCGAAAAAGTGCCGGCGCTCCTCCACGGTCGCCGCGCCGCGATAATGTGCGAAGGCCCACTTGAACCGATAGTTGCGCCACTGCCCCACGGGGTCGGTCACCACCTGCACGTCGCTCCCGGCATCGCCGTACTTGGGCACGTGGCCCGCGCAATCCATCTGGTAGATCGCGCGGTCCAGGTGCATCCGCATGCGCGGATCGCGGTAGAGCTTGATGCCGTATGGATAATCCTTGGGCTGTGGATACGTCGCCGGCTTGTCGTAGTTCGCGGGGTCGTAGCTGCGCAGCATGTCCGCGAACGAGCCGTTGCAGTTTCGGCCGCACTCGTTATACCCCGCGCCGGATGTCTCGTAATACTGCCCCTCTGGATCGGTCGTGTTGTAGATGAACTTGTACGCCGCTTCGATGCCCCAACGCACAAAGTCCGGCTCGCCGCACACGAGCCCCACCCCCAGCATCGCGCGCACGGTCGCGGACGTGTGGTTGTGCAGGCTCGGCAGCCGGCCGTTGCGCGTGTTCATCTCCACGTCCCATGTGTCGAGGAACATATTCTTCTCGATGTTCTGCCGCACGGTCCAGGTTTTGGCTTTGCCAAAGCAGGTGGGGTTGGTGGGCGACGGCCGGCCCATCACCGGCGAGTGATAAATGAGGTCGTAGTAGAGCAAATAGCTCCGCATGTGTTCCGTGAGCTGCTGCGTGTAGTAGTGGAAGATGCCCACCTTTTTCTGGTGCGGCCGCATGTTGTCGATGGGGCCCACGGTCGATGGCGCGAGCGTCGCCATGGCGTCGTACAGCAGCGCCGCGCGCTCCGCGTATCGTTCGTCACCAGTGAGCGCGTATGCGTGCGATAGCGCAAAGAGCATGGACTTGTACTGGTTGATCACCCACGCGTGCCAGATGCCCTTGAAGTAATACTTCTGCCCCTCGAACGTGGCTCCGGCGCCGGGGTCGTACAGGGGGCTCTTGGGGGCGTCAGCCGGGAACACGGTCTTGCACTTGGGGCACGTGACCTTGCCCGGCTTGCTGAAGCTGCACATGCGCCGGCCAAAACGCGGCCAGTTCGCGCGGCACTTGGGACAGCCTGCGAAGCCATACGCGAAGGTCGCGCCCTTCGGCGGCATGAACTGGAGCCAGTACGACAGCGGCTGGGCCAGGTTGGCCTCCGCGCGTTTGATGATGGCCGTTGCGGTGTACCGCGCCCAAGGGAAGCGCTTCACATTCGTCCGCGCATTCTTGATGTCCGCCGCGGAGTAGCGGATCGCCCCGCGGGGCCGCACATCCTTGATCGGCTCCAGCCAGGCCGGCGGCCGCTCGAACTCGAGCGCCACAGACTCGCCCCGCGGCGCGAGCATGGACACCTCGTTGGCATGCTGACGTCGCCGGATTGCGTTGAGTTGGATGCGCGTGCCCGACGCCGGCATGAGCCCGATGTCCGCGAGGGGGATCGCGATCTCCACGCCCCAGGCGTGCTTGAACACCTGCTTGCCCGTCTTGGCCGACGAATTCCACGAGACGTCGCCATCACGGGAATCGCGAAGTGCGCCCGTAGCAGACACAGTGAAGGCATACAGCTTGCCATCTCCTCCCGTCAGGCGCAGCTCCACGTGGTCGTCTTCGCGCAAATCCGCATCCCGTTTGCTGGCCTTGGTGCGGATGACGCTCACGTCTTGCTCGCGGCAGGTGCAGATAATGTAGAGGGTCGTACTGTTGTAGCACGCGCGCACCTGGGTCTGCTCGCCTGCCGGCGTGGTGCTGCCCTCCTTGGCGAACACGCCGACCGGCTTGAGCGTGCGCCAGATCGGGTCCGCGAGCGATCCATCGAGTTGGATCTCGCCGAACAACCGAGCGCAGGCATACGGCGCCTGCCCGGCCATAGCGGAAGCGGAGAAGATCAATGCGGGCAGGAGAATACGCATGAGCATAGTTTCAGCTTTCCCAAGAATAACGCAGACACTCGTCTCAACATCCGAGCATGATACGTCCTCCTCCTCGCACCGCGCAAGCAGGCTCGCCGGCCGATGGATCGCGGAGGCTGAGTTCGCCATACGGCGGGCGGCGTCTTGGTTGCAGCCCCGCCTGTAGTAGTGCTCACGTCAGTGAGCCCTCTGACGCCCACGCGCCCCGGCGGAGGCTCACTGACGTGAGCACTACAGGCAGGCGGCACGAGCAAACACTCGGCCATCTTTTCCTTGACATCCGCCCCTGTATCCGTATAATACGATGTATGGCTTGTGAGACACGAGCCGACAACCAGTCACCGCGGGGTGGAGCAGTCCGGTAGCTCGTCGGGCTCATAACCCGGAGGTCGGAGGTTCGAATCCTCCCCCCGCTACTGCACACGGAAGAAGGACTCGCAGATTTCTGCGAGTCCTTTTTTTGTTGACAACGCGGCCATGACAGGCTATGTAACCATCGGCTCAATGGCTCCCAGCGAGCCCCCCGCCACAATTCACAGCATGAGGCCCCACCGATTGCTGCCCTCCTCCAGGCAGGCTTCCCGCGTCAACGTCCCACCACACGTGCAGGAGAAGCACCTTGAATTCCCCGTGTCGCGCTCTCAGCCGAGTCCTGTGCCTGGCCGTGTTTGCCTTGCCCCTTGGCCTCGCTGCCATTGCCCATGGCGGCCAAGCGCCAGACACCATCACCCTGAAGAATGGCGCCGTGCTCGAAGGCAAGATCATGGGCCGCGCGCCGGGGCTTATCGTCTTTAAGAGCATCGACGGCAAGCTGCACAAGCTGGCTGATGCCGACGTGAAGTCCGTGCGCAGCGAGGGCAAGCTCCGTGCAGAATACGGCAGGCGCGCAGGCAAACTGAAACGCACCGACTACGCCGGCCACCTCGCGCTTGCGAAGTGGTGCTTGGACAATGCCCTGAGCAAATGCGGGGCCACGGAGGTGAGTTCCGCCTGCGACGCGGAGGCCGCGGCCGATCTGCGCGCGGCCGCGCGCATGGCTCTGCGAATCCAGCGCCTCGACCTCGCCAAGAAGGCGGCCGACAAAGGAGCGCAAACCGCGCCAGACGACCCGTTCCTCCAAGCCGTGGCCCAGAGCTTGGGTTACCTCAACGAGCTGAAGGATGCCCTTGGCAAGGCCAAACAGGCGCTGGAGGCCGCGCGCAAGCAATTGGCCGAGCATCAAGGAGCGGTGGCGCGTTTGGAGAAGCTGATCGACGCGCCGGTCGAAGTGGTCGAGCGCGAGGTGGACATGCGTTGCCGATCGTGCGGCGGCACAGGAAAAAGCGGCGGCAGCCTACAAGCCAGAGCCACGATCCAGGGCCTCCCCGTGCAGGTCAACGCGAGGCTCGACTGTCGAAGCTGTATGGGACTGGGCGTCCAACGCAAGAAGGCGAACGTCGCGATTGTGTATGCCAGGAGCGCTGTCGAACAAGATCTTGCTTGGGCTCGGCAAACCGTCAACGCCGATGCTGTCTACGCTGCAAAGCTGGAGAAGATCGTCGATGGTATCGAGCGCGTAGCGAAGCGCGTGGTGGTAGACGTGTTGGCGGAGACGCCAAAGGCTCCGGAACGCGAGATGGCCCTGCTGAGCTTGCCCGCGTACGTCAAGCCTGCCCCAGCCTCCCCCACGGCAAGCGCTAAGGGACAGCAGCCAGCAAACCCTGCCACCGCGCTCGCGGCCGCGTTGCAGCATCGCGATCTGGACGCTGCCTACGCGGCGGCGAAGTCCATTGGCGAAGCCGCGTCCGAGGGCTCGACGGCCCAGAAAGTCCTGGCCCACTACTATGTCGTCCGAAAACTCGCCAAGGCCCAGGGCCGCGCGAACCGAGCCATCGCAGACCAGTCTCGACGTATCGCGGAGTGCGAAGCGCAACTTGCGCGCACGACGTTCATGCTGACCCACCAAGACAAGAAGTGTGTCTGGCTGCGAGTGCGTACGTGCCCCGCCTGCCGCGGCCGCGGGACCGTGTCCGCAGGGTGGGCCGTGAGCGTCTCGTCGGTCCGAGATCCCAATGCGTACTCTCGGCCGTTGCCGCGGCAGTACGCCCGCATGTCTTCTGGACGGCGCTCCCGAAGACTGAGACTGCCGACGGGCACGACCCGCAGACCGAAACAGCAGACGTGTCCGAGATGTCGAGGCAGCAAGACGGTCCAGTTCTGGGAGCTGCCCACCGCCAAAACGCTCGAGGCAGAGCGAGCGAAACTGATGCCTCAACTGCCGAGTGAAAGGGCCTATCTGGCCAAGCTCGAAGCGCACCTGGACGAAGTGCGAGCCATGGCGGCCGCGGCATGTTCGGCGTTGACGGACGCCGCGGCTCAGATGCCTGCACCGGCCGAGGTCGTCGGCATCGAGCTGCCAATACGATAGAAGCGCCGCGAAGAATCTCTGCCATCGCTGTGCCGCGCACTCAGACTCCGTCGGGCTCAACGTCGCCGCTTCGCCAAGTCGTCGCGCCATGTTGCGCCGGGCGTGGCCGTCCAGCGCGAGTGACTTGTTGTTGCAGGGCGGCGAAGCTGCCTGAAAAGCTGGAGCGTTGTTCCGGATGAATACCGAGGATAAGCCATGAAGAAGATCGTGTGGCTCATTGTCCTGGCCGGCATTGGCTTTGGAGCCTGGCGCGGGGCAAACTACCTCTCTGAACAGTGGGCCCGCAACGAAGTAATCAGCGAGTACTTGCTCGTGGCCACTCGGCGAGACGCCGCGGTCCATACGCTTGTCCAACCCGAGAACGTGGACATGATGATGGACGTGTTCGTCGAGACGGAGTCCGAAAAGGTCAAGAAGGGCGCAATCAACTTCTTCTACCGGGACAAGGGCGAGAACTTCATCTCCTACTTCGAAGACCAGTATTGGAGGATGGCCCCGAAGAAGCGCCTCACCTTCGTCCAGCGAGGGCTGTTGATCACCAGCGGCCTCACCAAACCGCTCAACAACATCGTCAGCAAGACCGATGATCCAGCCATGAAGAAGGCGATCGTCCAGCTCGTCCGGGAGCGATCGGGCGACTCCGTAGCCCCCCAGGCAAGCCTCCTTCCCACGGGCGACCAGCAACTGGACGCCGAGATTATCAGTGAGGTCGCCAAGCACTATGCTGTGGATGCAGACGAACTCGCCGCCGAGGCCGGCAAGGACGGGTCAGTCAGCGGCGAGAAGGTGCTCCAAGCTGCGAAGCATCTTGACGCGACGTGGCCCGTCCGTGGCCAGTACAAGATCACCATTCAGCGCAACCGCGACATGGCGCTTGTGCCGGTCGTGCTGACTCTATTGGTCCGCGGGCCCGCGGGGCCTGTTCTCTTGGCTAAGGACCGCGGCGCGGTCTCGCTCGCAGGAGGGCCGAATAACGCGTGGCGCGTCAACGGCGAAACCGATGGATGCCAGGTCCGGTTCCCCGTTCGGGCCTTTGGCCTCAGCAAACTGGCTGCGCAGCTCAACAAACAGGGCAAGGCAAACCTCCAGGTGCCGGGCTTCGACGAGATCGATGCGGAAGCCATCAGGCGGAACAAGGCGGAGGCCAAGGCGCTCATCGACGGAGAACTCGTCTTCAGCGTCACCGCGCCCGGCAAGCTCGAAGCAACCCTCTGGGGCGCCAAGATCACGCTGACGCGGGCTGGGAAGCCGGGGTAGCATGGCGGGCGAGACACTTTAGGCCTTTACCGGTTTTCGAACGACAACATGTTGTCGACGTGTGCAGCGCGAGGCGACGTGGTTTGTAGTAGGGCAATTCATTGCCCGTCGAACGTCCTTGCCCTCACGAGGCAGACGGGCGATGAATCGCCCTACTACAAGCGTAGTGCCTTCGCGGTCAGCAACCGAGACAAAAAACAAGAAGTTGCGCGGTGTGCGTACACTCTTGGCAGCGTATTGCGTATTGCGTATTGCGTATCTCGGCTCGCGATCCCAATACGGAATACGGAATACGGAATACCGAACAGCGAACCTGCGCTCCACACGCCATGTCTTGCCTCTGACCCATGGCGGTCAGTCGCCTTGGGGCGCGCGCGATGCCCGCCTTGCCAGTACAGGTGTCAATCTTGGAGGCTATTCAAGATGGCGTTGGCGTTGTTTTCCTCGTTCAGCTCCGCAATTGCATCATCCGCATCGACCACCACGCGCGCTGCGTCCGGCCGCGCGAGGCCGGGGAAGGTGGCCTGCCGCGTCCTTGGAACGAGGTCTAGCGGCGCAGCAAGCCTTGCGATGGTTTTCTCGGCCAGCGTCTTGCCTGCTGCATCGATGACGCGCACAAGCACGTTTCTCGCCGCGCGGTTGCCGAGATTGTGCACCGTCACGAACAGACCGGCGCCGGTCCACTTCACGTCCTCCGGTCCGATGGCCAAGTCGGGGCGCTGCCAGTAGTCCTCGCGGCTCCTCTCAGTCAAACGAATGTCGAGCGCGCAGAGCCGCCGAGGTGGCAGGCGGAGTGGGATGGACGCGGAGCGATGGAGCGTCAGCGTGCGCGGCCGCGCCGCGTCCGGCATCACGTCGCCATTCGCGTCTGGGCCGAATGCCACCGCGTACTTGCCCAGAGGCGTGCGCCAGACGCGCACGTATCCGTCTTCGGCCTCCTGGGCGAAGCTGTAGAGCCACACCTTCAGGCGCGTGTCGCTCTTCTCGCGCACCCACGCGGCGAAGTCGCTGAAGCCTTGGTAGCTGAGGTAGTGCCGGGGCCAGAGCTGGTTGCGTTCGTCCGACATCTCGCCTTGCATCATCATGATGAGCGGATGGTCGGGCAGCCAGATGCGGTCGTCGATCGGCTCGCCCCAGGTGTACGCTTCGAACATAAGCCGCATCTTGCGCACGCACGCCTCGAGCGCTTCGTACGCCGCGGACTCGTAGCCGGTGACCTCGAACTTCATGTACCGCTCGCGCGCGGCCATGCCGAGCCTGTCGCTGGAGGGGTGTGAGAGGTCCGCGTCCTCGGCCCACTTGATGAGCGCGTTGCGCCATTTCGTGCGGTCGATCATTTCCAGCGCGGGGATGTAGTTTGCGCCGCGCATGAACGCGCCGGCCGCGCCGGTCCAGTAGCGTTGCGCGTCGTAGTAGCGCGGCTCGCCGGTCATGCGCCATAGCGCGACGTAGCAGTCCGGGTAGCCGTACCCGCGGACCTTGTAGTCGTAGCTCAAGATCGTGCCGTCCATGAGCGTGCGCTTGGGCCAGTGGCGCTTCCTGTCGTCGCCGTGCTTCGCGTAGTAGTCGAGCCAGCCGTCGATCCATTCTTGGAGGAACCGCACGGCCCTTGGGTTGCGGCTGTAGTACCCGAGGAACAGCGCGGGGTGGCAGAAGAGCGCGTTGCCTGGGTGGTCGAAGCCGTACTGGCCCTGGTCGCGAATGCCTTCGGCGCCGAAGTAGCCGGACTTGAAGCGCCGGCGCCCGGCCGCGTCCTTCGCCGTCAGGTATTCATCGACCGTCTTCGCGGCCTCCATCATGCGCTCCACGTAGAGCGGGTTGCCGTAGTCGATGAGGCCCATGACCGGCTGTGCGTTCACGCCCTCTTCGTACGCGTGCAGCGTGTCCATGACGCGGCGGTTGATGCCGCGCTGGATGAGGCCGGCCTTGTACACGCCGTCCGCGACCATCTTTGCGCACTTGGCGAGCCTGCCGTCGGGATCGCCGATCAGCACGAGCTTGGGGAGATTCTGGATGAGGTCCGTGTCGTCGCCCCAGGCATCGCCGAGTTCGCCGTTGGGCGTCTGCCGGTTCTCGATCCACCAGTAGAAGATGTTGCGGCAGGCCGCGAGGAGTTCGCGCTGGAGCAGCGCCCACTTCGGCGCGTTCGCACAGCCGTTCACTGGCCGCGGCTCCACCGGCGACGTGTCCACGACGTGCTTGTGCGTCCACAGCCAGAGCGCACGCACCTTGGGGTTGTCCGGCTCGAGCCGCCAGAGCTGCGTGAGCGGGATGAACAGCTCCCGCGCGTAGCGGCTGAACACGACCATCTCCTTCTCCGGCTCTTTGTGCGCGCCCCAGGGCCGCGCTTCGGAGAGCCAACTGAACCGCGTGCGCACGAAGCTCATCTCGTTGCGCATGTACTCCGGGAGCACTTGCTCCTTTGTGCCAGTGAGAAGCTCGATGAAGGAGTTGCGGCCAAGGACAAGCGCGGCGTCGTTGTTGAGGCAGAACGTGAGCCACAGCTTCTTGCCGGCGGGCAATATGCGGTCCGCTGTGTCGATGGTCAGGTCGAGTTGTTGCGGCCCATCGCGGTCCGTGCCTGTAAGCGCGAAGTCCACCCACAGCAGCCGTCGCCCGGGCAGCAGCGGATCGCGCATTTCCAAGCGGATAGCGCTCCCGCCGAGCTTCCCCTCAAGCGCCATGCTCAGACGGATGCCGCGTAGAGACGTCTCTTGTCGAATGGGGATGAGCACATGGTGATAGCGC
>JAJRTI010000440.1 GCA_024278415.1 Planctomycetota bacterium
CTGGAGAGCACGAGCTTGTCCGGCACTTGCTCGTCCGTGAGCTTGAGGCCGCTCAGGCCCGGGCGGTTGGCCTTGTCCTCTTCGGTCGGCTCCACGCAGCGCGTGCGGAGCGTGAGCGCACTCGCCGGCTTGGGCGGCCGCGGCGCGACCGAGTCGTCCGCGTGGAGCCAAGCCTGGCAGAAGCCCATGGCGACGAACTCGCGCGGGAGGTGGTACTGGTCGTGCCGAGGCCAGAAGTGGTTGTAGAGGTATTCGGCGATGCGGTGCGACGCCCATCGGAAGCGGCCGTCCTTCGTCAACCGGCTCATCAGTTCGTAGTTGGCCATGGCTTGCGGTGCGCCGGCGCCCCAGCCGCTCGTATCGCCTAAGTTGGGCACCGCGCCTGAGGGCGAGGCGTACCGGCGCCAGCGGTGCAGCGCCGCGAGCCAGCCCGGGTGCCGGCCCAGTTCGTCGAGCGTGTCCGTGGCCATGTGCCAATACACCGGATAGCGGAAGCCGACCCAGTGGTAGCCGGACGAGTTGTCCGTGGTCGCGCCGAAGCGGGCCATGAGGGGATCGTGCCAGGCGATGTATTCTCTGACACGCGGCTTGACTGGCGCACCGATCTGGTCCGCGTAGTACGCCGCGATTTTCAGTTGGATCGCGCGGTGCCAGCAGCGGTTGTGGTAGCCCCACTCGCCGAACATCCAGCCCTCGTCGTACTCGCTCGCGGCCCTGGCCCAGAGGCGCTTGAACGCGCCCTCCGCGCCGGGCGGTGCGAGCGGGGTGTTGGGCTCATGCTGCCACACGTAGTAGCGCGCCTGCGTCATGCCGAACAGTTGCCGCCAATCGGTCTTCTTGCGTTGGTTCGCGAGCATGACTTCGATGCCGCGCCGCGTCCAGTCCGCGTAGCGTTGCTCGCCGGTCAGCTTGTAGAGCACGAACGCCATGATCGCCTTGCTGGCGATGTATCGGTCGTTGCGCTTGAGCGCGGCCTCCATCTGGCTGTCCACGTAATCCTTCACGTGGGTGCGGATGTAGCGCTCGTACCCGGCCTTGCCGGTCACGAAGCCATGGCGCACGATCTTGCGCCTGAAGTCGTCCTGCGCGTGGTGCGGCACGCGGTCCGGGCGCTGGCGGTGCAGCTCGCCCGCGGGGTTGCGGATGATCGGCGCCGGCGGCGGCGCGGCCGTGACCTCGAACCGCTCGGACGCGAGCGCGACGGACTCGCCGTTGATGGACACGACAAGCCGCGCGTCGTACGCGCCCGGTTCTTGCTTCATGGCGCCGACGACCACGCGGCCCGTTGCGGCCTGGCCCTGCGGCGCGGCCACCGCGACAGGGAAGCTGGCGGCTTGGCCGGTCTTGCCAACGATGACCAGCTTCTCGATCCGCACGTCCGCGGTCCGCGCATCGACGCGGTAGCCCACCGACCACTTCGCTCCCGGGCGCACGGTGTCGGACGCGAGGGAGAGCAGGGCTGTGGCATCCGTGCGATCCACCAACCGCAGGATCGCCATCTTTCGCGGCTCGCCGTCGAAATGCCAGCCCAGTTGGTTCAGCTTCTCCCCGGCGTCGATGTCCGCGAGCAAGAAGCCCCCGAACAGCACCTCTCCCGGCTGGGGCTTGAACGCGAGTTCGCTCCACGGCGCCGCGGCCTCAACGATGTAGCCGTCGGGCGTCTCCCGCGTCGCGAGCCTCGAGCCCTTGGGCAGCTTCCAGTATGGGGTGGGGAGTTCCAGGGTGCGGTTTCTGTTCGACACGAGCCGGCCGCGTCCGCCGTCTTTCACTTCGTAGCGCAGCGCGAGGAACGGCGTGCGCGTGTGCGGGCTGTTGGACTTGAGCGGTTGGCGGAAGCTGTGCAGCCGAAGCATGACGCTGTCGCACTTCCATCCCGCGGGGCCGATGTTGTGCTCCGCGACGACCGGCACGCCGTTGAGGTCGTCGTCCCTCACGATGCCCGCGAGGTAGAGATATGTGTCGTCCCAGGCCAACGCCACCCGCGCGCTCAGGTCGGCCGCGCCCTTGAAGGGGTTGCCCGCGTCGTTTTGGTGCAGGCTGATGGCCGGGTCTTTGCCCGCGCGGGTGGGATCGACGACGTAGCCTCGTTTTCCGATCTGCCATTCGCCGAGGTCCGCGTCGACGGTGATTTTGGCGCGCGGGATGAGGTATTCCTTGGGCGTAGGCGAGAGGGTGGCCGCGTGCGCCGCGGCCGCGGCCATGGCCATGATCGCGATTCGGAAGGGCAACCTTGTTGCTATGCACGGGACAGTCATCGGTGTCTCCTCGTGGCTTGCCTGTCTCGGTGTGGTCTGGCAGGGGCGGCGGTTAGTGTCGCGCTTGGGCGCTTATGGATGCAAGGGCCGCGTGGCCGCCTGCCGCCCGTCGTGCGCACGTCAGTGCGCCTCCGCTCCGTGGCCACCAGCCAGAAGGCGCACTGACGTGCGCACTACAGGCAGGCGGGGCGCTTGGCGAAATCCCCGCGTCTTGCCTATTGACAAGCTTGGCCTGCACGTTAGAATAGACGACAGAACTTAGGGACGCCTAACTTTATCAGCCTACCCTTACCTTGTTTCGTGCGACCATGTCCAACGGAGCCGTGAGCCTGACCTCCAACATGGAGGACTACCTGGAGGCGGTGTTTCATATCGTGTCCACCGGCAAGCCCGCGCGCATGAAGGACATTGCGCGCGCGGTAGGCGTGCGCATTGCCAGCGTAAGCGGGGCAGTGCGCACACTGGTGGACAAGGGCTTGGTCGAGCACGAGGGGTTTGGCCACGTCGAACTCACCGACGCGGGTGCGGAGCTGGCGCGCAAGATCGTGCGCCGGCACGAGGTGCTCACGTCGTTCTTGGCCGACGTGCTGGGCGTGGGCGGCAAGCTGGCCGACGACGTCGCGTGCAAGATGGAGCACACGGTCGGCCCGGAGGTGACCGAGCGGCTGGTACGGTTCACCGAGTTCGTGCAGACGTGCCCGCGGGCCGGCCAACAGTGGCTCGCCAAGTTCCACGATGCGTGCGAGAAAGGCATCGATCCCAAGCGATGCGGAGAGTGCGTCGATAGGTGCAAAGATCAGTCGGTCGAGGCCACGAACCCCTCCAACGGCGCGCAGCCGCTGACCGTGGCCGACCTGGAAGGCGAGCAGCGCGGTGCGGTCATCGGGGTGTAAGGCCGGGGCGCGATCAAACGCCGGCTCATGGACATGGGCATGGTGCCGGGCGCGGTGGTGGAGGTCATCCAAGTGGCGCCGTTGGGCGACCCCATCGAGGTCAAGCTCAAGGGCTACCGCCTCGCGCTGCGCCGCGACGAAGCGTCACGCGTCTTGGTGCGTCTCATATGAACCCACACCTCGAACAGTACCGCGACATCTTTATCCAAGATGGGCTCGGCCGTGTCGAGGACCGTATGGAAGTCCTCGACGCGTTCCTGGGCCTGGACACGCACGTGACGGCACACGAGATGTCGGACCTGCTGCGCGAGCGGGGCCGGCCCATGGCCGAGGACTACGTGCGGTCGGTGCTGCGGCTCTTGTGCAACTACGGCCTCGCGGTCAAGCGCGAGTTTCAAGGCCGCGACACGACGTACGAGCACGTGCACTTGGGGCAGCACCACGACCACCTGCTGTGTGTCAAGTGCGGAGCGATCCAAGAGTTCACGGACCAGCACATCGAGGACCGGCAGCACTAACTCGCGCACCGATACGGCTTCCGCGCCCTGCGGCATCGCATGGAGATCTACGGCTTGTGCGCCAAGTGTGCGGTGCCGGCGCAACACGCGTTTCCGCTCGCCATGGCCACGGCCGGCGAGCATGCCGTCGTCGTGGGCATCCGCGGCGGCATGGGGCCGCAGCGCCGGCTCGCGGACCTCGGCATCCGGCCCGGTGTGGACATCGTCGTGATCAACTCCGGCCACCCGGGGCCGTTCATCGTCGCGCTCGGCGACACGCGCCTCGCGCTCGGCCATGGGCTCGCACACCAGGTGCTGGTGGCGCCCACGGACGACCCCGACTAGCCCGCCAGCCTTGAAAGGCGCCATCGTGAGCAAACGAATCACCGTCGCCATCGCGGGCAACCCGAATTCGGGCAAGACGACCCTCTTCAACAACATCACCGGCGCGCGGCAGCACGTGGGCAACTACCCGGGGGTGACGGTCGAGAAGAAGGAGGGCTCCCACACGTTCGAGGGGGTGCAGATGAAATTCGTGGACCTGCCGGGCACGTATAGCCTCACCGCGTACAGCATCGAGGAAATCGTCGCGCGCAATTTTGTGGTCGACGAGAAGCCCGACGTGGTCGTGGACATCGTGGACGCGTCCAATCTGGAGCGCAACCTCTACCTGCTGTCGCAGTTCGTCGAATTGGGCGCGCCGCTCGTGGTGGCGCTCAACATGATGGACGTGGCCGAGACGCGAGGGATCCGCATCGACGACAAGCAGTTGGCCGCGCTGCTCGGCTGCCCCGTGGTGTGCACGGTGGGCACGCGCGGCGAAGGCACCGACGCCCTGCTCCGAGCCATCAAGCAGGAGGCCGAGCGAGGCGAGCACGTCAACCCCGAGCGCCTGCACTACGGCCGAGAGATCGAGGACGAAATCGAGAAGACGCAGGCGCTCCTCGAACAGGAGCCGGCCATCGTCAGCCAGCGGCCATCGCGCTGGCTCGCGCTGAAACTGCTCGAGACCGACGCGGACGTGCGGGATCTCGTGCGAACCGAAGCCGAGCGGCCCGACGTGATACTCGACAGCGTCGACAAGTCCATCGCGCACCTGGAGCGCATCCTTGGCGAGGACACGGAGTCGGCCATCACGGACCAGCGCTACGGCTTTGCACGCGGCCTGTGCGCGGCGGCCGTCACCGAAGAGGGCGACGACCGGCTGACGCGCTCGGACAAGATCGACCAGATCGTGTGCAACCGCGTGATCGGCCTGCCGCTGTTCGCGATCGCCATGTACATCGTGTTCGAGTTGGTCTTCGCCCTGGGCGCCCCGCCCATGGAGTGGATTGCGGCGTTCTTCGGGTGGGCCGGCTCCGCGATTGCGTCGTGCTGGCCGCCGGGCTCGGAGAGCGCGCTCAAGTCGCTGCTGGTGGACGGCATCATCGGCGGCGTGGGCGGCGTCATCGTCTTCCTGCCCAACATCTTGCTCCTGTTCGTCGCGATTGCGTTCCTCGAGGATAGCGGGTACATGGCGCGTGCGGCGTTCATCGTGGACAAGTTCATGCACAAGCTGGGGCTGCACGGCAAGAGCTTCATCCCCATGCTCATCGGCTTCGGGTGCAGCGTGCCGGGCATCATGGCCACGCGCACGCTCGACAACAGGCGGGACCGGCTCACGACGCTGCTCGTGTTGCCGCTCATCAGTTGCGGCGCGCGGCTGCCCATCTACGCGCTCATCATCCCCGCCTTCTTCCCGGCGGCATGGCGCGGGCGCGTGCTCTTCATCCTCTACGCCACGGGCATCGCCTTCGCCGGGCTCTGTGCGCGGCTGCTGCGCAGCACGCTCTTCCGCGGCGAGGCGGTGCCGTTCGTGATGGAGCTGCCGCCGTACCGCATGCCCACGCTGAGGGGCACCGTGATCCACATGTGGGAGCGCAGTTGGCTCTACCTCAAGAAAGCGGGCACGATCATCCTCTCCGTGTCCGTCCTCCTCTGGGCGCTCACGAGCTACCCCAAGACGCACGACGCCGATGCCGGCTATGAGCAAGCCATCGCACAGGCGCAGGCCGACTTGATGCGCGTGTCGTGGCGCGTGAACGCGGGCGACCTGTCCAACCCGCCGGCGCTGGCCGAGCAACTGCGCCTCGGCGCACAAGCCGGCGCCGCGGGGCCGGCTGCGCGCGTGTGGGCCATGCTCAGCCCCCAGCAGCAGGCCGCGCTCGCGGCCACCGACTCCGCACCCGGAGCGCTGCGCACCGCGCTTGTCGACGCATTGAATGCGGTCTTGCCCCAACCTCGGCTCCACTCCCCTGCGCACTTCCAGCGCACGCCCCTCGAGGAACGCGCCCGGAGAATGCTCGCCGCGGGAGTTGAAGGCCGGCCCGAACAGGACGTCATCCGCTTCAACCGGGGGCTCCTGTCTGCGGCGTTCCCCGACCTCATCGCCAAGGCGCCGTCGTACGACCTGGAGCGCGCGGCCGCGGCCATCGGCATCCCGGGCAAAGCCCAGACGCTGAAAGCCGTGGTCGAAGAGGCCCCAGACGCCCGCCCATCCCCTTCCGTGGAGCCGACGCCGCAGGAGCGCTACACGAGCGCAACCGTGCGCGCGTTCGCGGCCATGCTCCAGCAGATCCAGCAGGCGCGGGCCATCGCGGGCGAGCCAAGTGATGAGAGCGCGGCCGAGTACGTGGCCCTGGCCAAGCAGCGCGACGACCAGTTGGCCAAGCTCAGGGACAGAGACCCCAGCCTGTATGACGCCGCGGCGGACTTCCTCGACCACGCCATGCAGCCGCTCGCGCATCGCTTGACCACGATCAGCCGCGCACGCAACCTGGTGCAGTTGAGGCACACCATCGCCGGGCGCATTGGGCGAGCGCTTGAGGCTCCGCTTCGGCCGCTGGGCTTCGACTGGCGCGTGGGCACTGCGCTCATCGGCGCGTTCGCGGCGAAGGAGGTGTTCGTCGCGCAACTGGGCATCGTGTTCTCGCTTGGCGAGGCCGACCAGGAGTCCGAAGGGCTACGCACCGCGCTGCAACGAAACTACAGTCGGCTCCAGGGCTTCTGCATCATGATCTTCTGCCTCCTCTCCGCGCCGTGCATGGCCACCATGGCCATCACCAAGCGCGAGACCAACTCCTGGGGCTGGGCGCTCTTCCAGTTCGGGGGCCTCACCGCGCTGGGGTATGTGGTGACGCTCATCGTGTACCAGGTGGGCCTGCTGCTCCATCTGGGGGTGTGACCAGTAGCGGGGTAGCGGCAGCCGCATGCGCTCGTCAGGGCCGCGCCTCCGGCTGGCCCAGCTTGTCCAGTTCGGCCCTGAGTTGCAGCCCCCTCTGATCCGTGGGGCGGGTCTTGAGCAGGTCGTCGATCACGCGCCTGGCCTCTTCGAGCCGGCCCAGCTTTATGTACGCCACGGCCAGCGCGTGCGGTGCGTTCGCCGGGCGCGGCTTGCACGCCATCATGCGGCTCGCGGTTTCGGCGAGCGCGGGCCAGTTTTCCTGCGCCACCTGCACGCGCGCCCAGTTGGCCAAGAGATCGGCCCGAAACCTCTTCGGCGCGCCGTCTTCGATCCGCGCCAACACCGTTGCCGCCAGATCGATTTGCTTGGCATTGATCAGCACCTGCACCGCGAGGCTGAGCACCTCCGGCGCGGGCCCCCGGGGTCGCCAATTCTGAAGGGCCAGCCGAATCTCGTCGGCCATGGCCTCCCACTGGCCCCGGGCCATGTGGATGCGCGCCCGGCATTCGTGCACGTAGCCCGGGTTCGCTTCGCTCAGCAGCGGCGCCATGCGTTGCACGAGCCGCTCCGCTTCCGCGGTTTGGCCGGCCAGAAGACCCGCGCGTACGGCGGCCATGAGCACCTTGGGCATCTGGGGATCCTGGGGCCACCAGCGGAACGTCTCGGCCAGAATCTCGGCAAGTTCGTCCCAGCGCCCGCGCCTGATACAGTCGAACGCGAGCCGATTGCGGTAGTCGATGTTGTACGGGTTCATTTTCACGGCCTGGCGGAAGTTGGCCGTGGCCTGCTCGTAAAGGCGGGAACTCTCCGCCCTGTCGCCGGGCCGGCCGCGCAGGATCAGCGCGCTCGCAAACATCTCCTGGCCGGTCGCGAGCAGGGCGCGGGCCCGCGCGCTCCACGGGTTGTAGACGGTCCCCTCGCGCGCGTGCTGCACGATTGGCGCAGCCAGCTTCAGAAGCTCCGAGGCTTTCTTCGCGACGGGCAGCCGGCTGCCGCGCACTTGCACAGCGGCCTGCACGAGCGTCATGCAAAGCTGCTCGCGGTACACGTGCGACCGGGGCTGATATGCGACCGCGCGCTCGAACGCCTGAATGGCCAATCCCGGCCGGCGGCCGCGGAGGTGGGTGAAGCCGGCCATGTACTGGCGGTCGGCCTTGTACGGCTTCCACACGCATTGCACCCAGAATGCGCCGAGCACGAGGCCCACCACGAGGAGCCCCGCGACTGCGAGCGGCACGTTGGGCTCCCTGAACAGGCGCACGCGGCGAGTGGGCCAACGCGCGGGATCGTCGCCGTTCTGCACCCACGCCACGGTGCAGCCCATGAGCGTCCAACACATGACCGACAGGGGGATGGTGGGGAACTCGAAGATGTTCTGCGCGACGTACACGGCCCACGCCGCGCCGAGCCCAGCCAACACCGGCCGGTCGCCCTCTGAGACGCGGTTGCGCGACTTGAAGAGGAGCACGAAGAACGCGACGTAGAGCCACGCGCGCGCGGCCAAGCCCACGAGGCCCTGCGATGCCGCGATGTCGAGCCATTCGTTGTGGATGCGGTTTTCGTAGCCCTGCACCTGCACGAGTTCGCCCCGTGCGCGCTGCCAGTCCGCGGCCCAGTACTTGGCGATCACCCGCTCGATCGCGTCCGGTCCCACGCCCGTGAGAGGCCGCGCTCGGAAGATGTTCACGGCCGAATGCCAAAGCAGCAAACGCTTGTAGAAGGAGCCCTTCGCCCGGGTCTTGGGCGCGGCCGGCTTCGCCTTCGCCGTCTGGGCAGGAGCCGGCCGGCGCGAGCGGAGCAGCTCGGAGAGGCGCGAGAC
>JAJRTI010000441.1 GCA_024278415.1 Planctomycetota bacterium
TGCCCCAGAAGCACGTGTGCGGCGCGGGCGCGTAGTGGAGCGTGAGGTAGTGGTGCATGCCCACCAGGTCCAACTCGCGCGGCACGGCCGGGTGTTCGAGTAGGGCCTTGATCTCGGAACCGAAGACGAACTGCTCGCGGTCGTGGTAGTAGAAGAGCGGCTTGATGCCGGCGCGGTCCCGGGCGAGCAACAGCTTGCGCTCCTTCGCGTCCCACACCGCGAGCGCGAACATGCCGTTGAGCCGGTCCATGAGCCGGTCGCCGTGCTCCTCGTAGAGGTGCACGAGCACTTCGGTGTCGCAGCGCGTGCGGAAGCGGTGGCCCTTGCCCTCCAGCTCCGGCCGCAGGTCGACGAAGTTGTACAGCTCCCCGTTCTGCGCGGCCCATATTGTCTCATCCTCGTTCGCCATGGGCTGGTGGCCGCCGGCGAGGTCGATGATGCTCAGCCGCCGCGCTCCGATGCCCACGCCCGGCGCGACAAACACGCCCTCGTCGTCCGGCCCCCGATGCTCCAGCACCGCGCACATGGAGCGCAGCACCGCCTCCTCGACGGGAACGCTTGGCTCGAATTCAACAATGCCGCAGATGCCGCACATTAGCAGAAGGTGTTAGGTGTTGGGTGTTAGCACAGCATTCGGCAGGCCCGCGTAGGGATCGCACGCGTTTGTAGCACGCTCGTAAGAGCGTCCCTGCCCCGATGATACGGAAGGCCCGGATCGGAACGCACTGACGTGCGTGCGACGAGCAGCGGATCGCGCCTTTGCGTTTACTCCGCTATCCCGATGACGCGCTTGGCGTTGTCGGCCATGATCGCTTGGCGCATCTCGTCGGTCATGTCGGTCGTCTTCATCCACTCCACGATGGGCAGCTTGTCGTTGTAGTAGACAATGTCCGTGCCGAAGAGCAGTTTGCGCCAGTGGCGTTCGAGGAAGCCTTCCGTGAACTTGGGGTCGCGGGTCAAGGCATTGTACCCGGACCCGGCCGAGATGTCGGCGTAGAGATTGTCGTACTCCGCGAGCAGGCGGTCGACAGCCCCGCCCGGCTTCACCGGCGTGTTGGGATAGCCCTGCCGCGGGTCGTCGGCGCTGATCGCGCTCCAAAAGGCTGGGCCGTGGCCGACGAACGTCACGTTCGGGAATTCTTTGAGACACTTCTCCAAGCGCGGCAGGCCGACCTCGTCCCAACACAAGGCGTGGTTGATCTCGAAGTCGAGCGGCAGGCCATGCTCGTTGCACTTGGCGTAAAGGATCTTGTTGAGCGGGTCGTCGAACGCGAGGCCGTTCACGTGCTCGCCGAAGCCGCGGCATCCGTGGACCGTGACGAAGTGGTCGATGAACTGCGCGGCCATGGGATAGCGCGGGTCGACACAGAGGAACGCGATGAACCGCTCCGGGTACAGGTTCCGGGCCTCGACGCATTCCTCGGTGAGCAAGTATCCCCACGACCCCTCCGGGCTCTCCAGGGGCAGCAGCACCGCGACGTCGATGCCCTCGCGGTTCATGCGGTCGATGAGTTGGTGTGCGGACAGGGGCGGCTTCGCCGGGTAGCGTTCCCGTCCCATGTTGCCAAAGTGTGCGTGGAAGTCGATCATGGGGGTTCCTGGCGCTCGTGGTGAATGGTGTGATCGGTCTGACAGATCCGACAGGTCTGACTGATCCCGACTGGGCACGGATATCCCGCGCCAGATCGGAACGCTGCCGAGATTATAGCATGGCAGACGCGCCGCTCAGTAGACCGTGTACTTCACCGCCTTGTCGAGGAGATGGATGGCGAGCCCGATGCCGTGGATCAACCCCACGCCGCAGCCAAAGCCGGCCAGCACGACTGGCGCGCTGCGATTCCACAGTTCCTTGCCCAGGCGCGGAGCGATCGCGTACCGCCCGATGAGCGCGCCCACGAGCCGGCCGATCAGACTTGGCACAGGCTGGGCGTACCCTCCGACCGCGCCGTAGAAGAGCGCTAGGGGCCACCCGAAATGGCTGAAGAGGCCATAGGTCATCAGCACGAGCGTGCCGCTGCCGATGATGAAGCGCGGGTGGATGGCCGTGGCGAGCGCCTCGCGGGCCGAGGTGCCCGGGAGCGTGAGCGACATCCAGATGGACTGGCTGTACGCGCGGGTGGGCCACTGCTTCTGCGCCACGTCGTACGCGCCCGAGGGGATCGGCGCGAGCTTCCAGAATACGGTCCAGAACACCAAGCTGCCGATGATGAGCAGCGGCAGGCCAAACGCTTCCGCGCACAGCAGGCTGCTGAAGCGGGTGCGCGTGAGTTCGAGTTGCTTGAACGTCTGCACCATGCCGCCCACGTTGCTGATGGGCAGCGGCGCGAACCACACGCCCACCCCCTGGTAGCCACTGCACAGCAGGATGCCGTGCCTCATGTAGGGGATCTCGGTCCACTTGCCCGCGCCCATCATGCCCACGAGCCGCGCGGTCACGTACGACATCATGGGGCTGTAGATGAGGCCCAGCGTGATGAGGATCCAGAAGCGGAAGTTCGGGATGAGATAGCGGCAGAGGATGACCTGCCCCACGAGCGCGGCGGCCGCGATGGCGATGCACCACTTGATGGGGAAGTCGCCGCGGCGCTGGCGCATCTCCTCGATGCGCTCATGCTCGACGCGGCTCACCTTCTGCCGCAGGCGCTTGACCATGGTCATGATGCCGATAGCGGCCATGGCGAACCCCACGCCCATGCTCGCACTCACCCAGAAGTTCTTGGCCAGCGTCTGGCCGGTCGCGCCCGCGCTCATGCCATACTGCCAGTCCTTGGCCACACCGGTCCACACGAGCACCGGGTTGACGCCCACGTGCGCAACCAGGCTCGCGAGGGCCATGCCCACGACGATGTGGAAAGGCATGATCATGCCGAGGAGGATGTGGCCGAGGTTGAAGTCCACGCCGAACACCGCGGCCGGCAGCAACCAGTGGAGGCGGATCGAGTAGTCTAAGCGCAAGAAGTTGAAGACGTTCATCGGCGCCTTGAGGAAGCGACCCGTCATGTACGGGAAGAGATACGTGGAGAACGTCCATGCCACGCCAATGAAGATGCCGAAGAGGAACGCGCGCCAGCGCCAGGTGTCGCGGTCCGCGAGCGAGTCCGCGAGCGCGATCGCTCCGCCGGCCTGCACCGGCGCCAGGGGGAACGGCAGGCGCTCCATGTCGTTGGTGAGGCGGAAGAGCACGAACCCAAAACTGAGCGCGAGCGCGCGGCCCAGCACGAGCGTGCCCACCGCGAGCGCGATCGGCCCTAGCCAGTCCCACTGGAGGAAGCTCCGCGTGCCCATGGCCTCCGAATCCGCCGGCGGGCTGACCCATCTGGGAATGTACTCGGTGATGCCCGCGTTCGCGGCCTGCGCGGATTGGGTAAAGTAGCGGTTCCACATCAGGTGCTCGAACGGCCCGCCAGTGATGGCCACGAACCCCAGCAGCGACAGCAGGATGACCATCTCCTGCTGCTTGAGTTGCACGAACGACCGCCGCGCGACCTCCACCAGCAGCAGCATCGTGACCCACTTGCCGGCCTCGCCCAAGCCCGCGCCGCCCGCGAGCCGGAGGTAGATCGTCATCGGCATCATGATCATCGTGCAGAACACGATGGCGACCATCGTGCGCAGGGTGAAGCCGTTCTCGAACGGCGCGTCTTCAGCCTGCCCGTCGAACGTGCCGAGGCCGGTCCCGTTTTGGAGGTCTTGTGCCATGGATCAAGGGATTGCAGGGCGGCGCTTGTAGCAGGCCCGTAAGGGCCTTCTGCTCGGTGCAAGGGAAAGGCCCTTACGGGCCTACTACCAGCGCATTCGCAAGTCGGTGGGGCGTAGCCGCACCCGCCAGGGCGCGGGGCGAATGTCTGTCTTCTTGTGTCAATCCCGCATGCTGGCGCATGCGGCTACGGCGCCAACACGCGCTGGCCTTGCTCGATGTATTCGGTTCGCTGCGCGCGCTTGATCGTGCGCCAGATCAGAAACTGCTTGCGCAAGACGCGGAAGAACCGCTTGTTCATGCGCTGCCAGTCGCCCGGCGTGCCGGTCAAATGCTCCAGACGCACGCACACGTCGCACACGCGCGCGTCCTTGGGGTCGTGCGGGAACGCGATCGACACGGCCTGCTTTACGCCGGCATCGAACGGCGTCAGCCAGATCTCTGCCTTGGTCTGGATCATGGCTTGGCCATCGCGCTCGCCTCGCTCGAGGGCGACCACGTCGGTGAAGAAGACTCCGACCGACGCTTCGCGGTAGCTCTCGAAGTAGCGATAGAAGAACGCCGCAATGCCGGGTGCGATAGCCACCGGCACGTGGAAGGGCATCTCGAAGTTCCACACGGTGCCTTCCGGCGGCGGCGGGCTCCACGAACGCGCGACGCTCGGCGTGGACATCTTGTACGCCACGCGGGCCGGATACGCGGTCGAGACCATGATGAGGACGAGCACGAGCACCGACACCAAGACCGCGGACGCGGACGAGTAGTTTAGCGACAGCCCTGTCACCAGGCCGAACTTGATGATAACGAACGCGGAGATCTGGCCCACAAAGTAGCCCAACATAATGCCGAGCACGCCATACACGGCCGACTCCGCGAAGAAGAGCGTGGAGATGTGGATGGGGCTCAAGCCTACCGATCCGAAGATCGCGATCTCCCGCGAGCGTTCATACACCGAGGTGAGCATCGTGTTGAGGATGATGAGCCCGCCAATCAGCAGCGGGATGACGAGGTCGCCCAGGCCCGCGACCCACACGAACCCGAGGTACGACCACGCTTCGACCTTGTCGCCAAGCGCGATGAAACAGAGCGCCTCGCTGCGGGACGCGAAGTCCTGCACGAGGCGCTCCCCGCGCAGGGGATCCTTGAACCGCAGCGCCACGCTCTTGATGGGCGCGCCCATGTTGCGCATCGCGGCGTAGTTCGCGAACACGACCGTGTCCATGTCGAGGTGCACGAACTGCGCGAGCCCGCCGATGGTGGAGCCCTGCGCGCGGATGGGCATGAGCGGCGCCATGTGCTCGCCGTCCAGATCCTTGATTTCTTGGAGCCGCCCCGGCTGGAAGATGCCGACGAGCTTGAAGTCCCGGCCGTAGATGCGCACTTTGGCTTGGCCCACGTCCTCCTGCGTGAGGTCGAGCTGGTTCGCCACGTTTTCGGGCAGCATGCACTGCGGCTCGGGATCGTGCGTGAACCAGAGCCCGCCCTCGACCTCCTGGTTGATGCCCGAAACGTCGGCCTCCTCCGGCGCAAAGCCGGCCATGCCGTCCACGAAGACGCGTTTGCCGGCGCGCTCGACCGGGATGAGCAGCGTCTGTTCGCTCCCGCGGTAGATCCAGCAGCGGGGGGCGATCGCGGCTTCCTTGCTGAAAGTGGTGCGCAGCACTTCCGGCGCAGCCTCGCTCATCGAGCCCCACTGCCGGTCCCGTATCATCACGCCGGGGTACGACGGCGCGTGGTCGAACTCCGCGCGGAACTGCTTGCGCGAGATCTCGCCCGAGGTGAGCGACAGCAGCGAGTACGTGAGCAACACGAGCGTGAGCAAGGTGAGCGAGGTGCGCGTCTTGCGCCGGCGCATGTTCCCGATGCCCAGGGCGAACCCCGCCCACGTCGCGCCCGCGCGGTTCACGTCTTGCCCGTGCACGCGCGCCGCGACGTCGTGCAGCTCCTGCACCTGCCGGTCGAACTTCGCGAGCATCATCGTGAGCACGATGAGCACGAGCGAGAGGATGACGAACGCGAGCGGGATGAGGTAGGGGCTCGTGGCCACCTCGAAGCCCGGGTGCAGCACGTTGAGGATGAGGCAAATGAGGATGAAGATCCCGACCACGACCATGAGCCGGCGCTGGAGTTCCGCGATGCCGAAGAGGAGGCGTTCGAGGAAGATCGAGAACGGCACCACCAGCACGAACGCGAGGATCAAGCCATAGATCGTGTCCGTCATCACGTTCCAGATGAGCGGATAGGCCGTGCCGGCGCGCGTGACCGTGTCGAAGAGGTCGTGCATGGCGGCCGAGTAGTTGCGCTGCTGCTTCTCCGCGAGCGCCTTGTTGATGGAGGCCGCGGCCTGGTCCACCATCGCATCGGTGAACGGGTAGCGGATGCCGCACTGCTGCATGCGGTCGCGCCGGAAGCGCACGAGCCGCTCTTGGTCCATCGCCGCCTGGAAGAAGGACGCGGGGATGCGGCCGTCGGGCTGTGGGCCGAAGCCGAGGCCCGTGGGTTTGTCTTTCGTGGTGTTGAGCAACAGCAGCGCGAAGTCGCCGCTGCCGCCGGCGATGAGCTTGAGGCGCCACATGGGGTCGAGCGCGATCATGGCCGCGCGGCCGTTGCTCCGGCCGCCCCAGCGTTGCGGGAAGCCGTCGTTTTGGTCGAGCAGGCTGATGGCGCTCACGTAGGTCATCGATCGCACGTCCAGCGTTTCGTAGAACTCGAGCTGCTGGAACGGGAACAGCACCGTGGGTGTCGACGCGGACACGCCGCCTTCGCCGCCCACGCGGCCCACGCCGAAGATCCCCTGGTCGATGGACATGGACAGCGCGCCGTCGGCTTCGACGAGGTACGCGTCCTTGCGCATCTTGGGGTCGGGGCCGTCGAAGACCATGCACGCCCAGCCGTCCGCGTTCGTGATCATGTGGCCCCACGCGCGCACTCCGGTATGGCCCAGCGAGCACTCGCGCTTGGCGTCGTTGCCCGGCTGCGCGCGCTGCGCGTCGAAGTCCTCGAGCAGGATCAGCACGTTCGGCACCGGCTGCTCCGCGATGCCGGTGTAGGTCATCTTCTTGGGATCGAGGTACAGCGCGCGCGTGCGCGCGAAGTCGAGCAGCTCCGGCAGGTTCGACTTTTTCCTGGGCAGGCGGCGCTTGTCGAGCATGAGCCCCCCCAGCACCTGCGCGACGATGCGCGCCTGCGCGGCCAGCGCGTCGAAGTCCACGAACTCGACGCGGTCCATCGGCGTGTCCACGGCCAGGCGCATGTCGAGCGTGGTGCCGATGGCCACGGCCTCGCGGCGCAGATCGAGGAAGGGCCGGCTGTCGAACGCGAGGTCGCACGGCAGCATGCTATCCCACGTGATGCCGCCGGTGCCGGAGATGCCGCTGTAGAAGCGCCGCTCCGCCTCCTTGCCGAAGGCCGCGTCCGCGTGCTCGCGCAGCGCGTTGTTGACCGGCCACATGAGCGCGGCCTGGTTTGTCTCGTCGAGCCCGCGCACGCCGTTGGCGAACACGCCTACCACGGACGAGTGGCTGCTCAAGTCCAAGCACACCGCGAAGCGCCGGTCCAGGTAGTCGCTCTCGGCCACGCTCTTGGCGATCGCCTGGGGGAAGAGCGCTTCGAGGAGCAGACGGTTGAGGCGCTGCACTTGCCGGGCCGACAGCTTGGCGCGCTCCCGCGCGAGCAACTCGGCCGCTTCGGCTGGAACCGCGGAGCCGAAGTCCTCCGGCTTGCACAGATCCGTTTGCTTCATCGCCACGTTGAGCGCTTTGACGATCGCGGCCTTCTGCGCGTCGTCGAGGCGCTCGCCGGTGGCGCCGGTGGCGGCGGATTCCCGCGCGCCTTCGCTCAGCATGCTCCATAGGCGCTTGGCGGCTGCCCCCTTGCCGGCCGCGAGCTTCGAGCAGAGCCCTGGCCAGTCGCGCACCTCCTCCGTCTTGAGCCAGGTGGAGCCATCGCGATAGCCAGTGACGGCCGCCGGCCACAACGGCTCGTCGATGCGCGTCTCAATGTGTTCGGCGTACGCGGCTTCGAGCAGCCGCCGGTTGAGGTGTTCGACCTCGCGGTCCGAGAGGTTCGCCATGCCGCGCGCAAGCAGCGCGGCCGCGTCGTTGGGCAGGGCCGCGCCGGCGAGACTCGCTTCGTCGTAAAACTCCGCGAGTTTGAGCGCGTCGTTGATCGCGTCGGCCACTGCGATCTCGTTGGGATCGTCTGACGCGGCTTCGGTGCGCGCGGCCTCGTCCAAGAACTTCCAGAGCCGCTTGCCGATGTTGGGCGTGTTGCGGTGCGCGTCTTGGGCGAGGGCCGCGCAGAAAGCCGGCCAATCGTCCACGTCTCGTGTGCGCAGGCGCCAGATGCCGGCATGTTCCGCGGCCCACTTCTTGCCCTCGCGCAGGGCCGATTGGTAGAACTTCGCGCCGACTTCTTTGGGGTTCTTGGGGTGGCGCAGCAGGAAGTTCTTCACGCCGGTGTTGTTCATGAAGTGGCCGTTCGTCGCGAAGAGCGTCACCGGCCGCGCGGGCGGGTGTTGTTTCAGCAGCTTCGCCATCTGGAGCCACACCGCAATGCCGCTCGCCTGGTCCGCGCCGGGGCAAAGGCCTGGCACGGCCGACATGGCATCGAAGTACCCCACGATCATCGCCGCGTCGCCCTTGAGCGCGGGCTCCGTGCCCTCGACGTGCACCATGATGTTCGTGCCGGTCACGCGCTCCCAGGCCATGCGGCAGCGGACCGTCGCGGTCGCGCGCTGCTCCGCGAGCGCGAGCAGGCGTTGCTTGTGTTTGCCGGCGACGTAGTACTTGGGCGCGTAGAGCGGCACGTTGATGAGCTTGGCCTCGGCCTCCTTGCGTTCCGGCGCGTGGGGTTCGAGGAAGATCACCGCGCGCGCACCCAGCATGAACGCCTTGAGGTAGTTGTTCGTCGAGTTGAAGTCGAGCACCACGATACTGCCGTCGACGTCGCGGCCGTTGTAGTAGCGGTACTCGCCGGTGTGGGCGTAGATCAACTCGCCGGTGAGGCCTGCGTCCTTGGTGGACGGCGTGCGCGACAGGTTGGGCCAAAACGCGTGGATGGGGATGGGCGAGTCGAGCCCTTCAGCCTCCAAGCGGCCGCCGCGGTCGATGGGCATGACCGCGGGGAAGGTTTCGGTCCGCGCGTCGTACCCCATCTGCTTGAGCCGGCCGACGATGTACTCGACGGCCTTCTGTGCGCCCTCGTACCCCAGCGCGCGGGACGGCCAACTCGCAAGCTGCTCCACGTCCGCGCGCATCTGCTTCGCGTCAATCAGCTTGGCGAGCGCGGCATGGTCGATGCCCAGATCGAGGCCGTTTGTCCCCGCCGAGGCCGCCGCGAGAACCCCATGCCCAGAGAGCGCCACCAGCAATCCCACTCCCCACGCGCGCACCCATGCCATGGTCAACGTATTGCTGACGTTCCGGTTCCGGGCATAGGCGCGATCGCTGGCCAACCAGTCCTCCGTTTCCCAATCCACCACGTTCACAGGGGAGCGAGAGCGCCCATTCTGCACGGAGTGCGGGGATGTGTCAAGGCGAGGAGGCGCGGCACACGAGTTCCCCCAAGAGTCTCTGCTGTTCTGCCGCAAGCCCGGTGCCATCGGCCCGTCACAACGGTCACCAGGAGCCCCTGCTTCTGTTGGAGCAACATCTCAGCCGAGAGCAAAGAGGGGTCTTGCCTCGCCGGCCCCCACCCAATGCCATTAACTGGTTCCTCGCTGTTTGGTGTGGGCTGAATGGCGATATGGCTCGCCGGTGGGTCGCAGGATGCGAAGCGCGGCGCACTGATGTGACTGGCCGGGACACGGCCTCGGCCCTGAAAGGGCGTGACATCTTGTGGCCCACGCGGCGGGTTCTCCATGTCTCGCCCTTTCAGGGCTTGCGGAGTGAGGTTGTCGACGTTTTCCCGGGGCTTCGCCCGGGCTGATATGTCGCGCCCCGTTGGGGCGAGTGGCCGCTTGCGCCAACGCCATTTGACAACTGCCATCCCATGCCCTACCGCGCGGCCAAGGCCAATACAACGATGAGCAGGACCAGTTGCGGGAAAGGCACTACCCACACGAAACAGCGAGGACCCAGTGTAGACTTGGCCTATCGAGGCCATGCCATTCCCTGACGGTTCTGGCCTGCGGCTACACGACCCCCCTGTAGTCCCCCCTGGAAGGGGGGACTTGGCCTATCGAGGCCATGCCATTCCCTGACGGTTCTGGCCTGCGGCTACACGACCCCCCTGTGGTCCCCCCTGGAAGGGGGGACTGTTCCGGTCGGCGGTCCGGTGCGCGTTTGCGTGCACCGGGAGTGCCTCGACATTCCCAGAGGCCGGCACTCCCAGAGGCACGAGATGCACATCGTCCCCGTCCCCCCTTCCAGGGGGGACTACAGGGGGGTAGCGCTGTCGATGACAAACAGGACTCGCTTGCCAGCAGAGCTGGATCGTGGAACCACGGTGTTAAGTGTGTCCAGGTGTCAGCGCCGACGCGGGGCCGGCGGGGGCGCACCTTTTCGGCGGACCGTTAGGAGAGCCGCGCGGTCAGCGCCTCGCACAGCCCGTCAGGTGGGTCGAAGGGCAGATCGACCGGGCGATGCTCCAGCGCGCTCACGTAGATGCCGAGGATGGCGTTGAACTCCACGAGCGAGCGCTCCAGGCGCGTGGGGTGGAGCTTGGAATCGTCTTCGAGCCAATCGAACACCGCCTCCGTGAGCCGGCCCTGGGCCAGGTTGTCCTCGGTGCCGTAGTCATGTGTGCCGCATTCGTACGCGCCGTCCTTGGTCTTGCGCTCCCAGCGGAACATGGTCCAGTGCGTAAAGCCTTAGGTGCCGTACACCGCGCAGCGCTTGTGCATGTAGCGAGCCTCAAGCTCACTGGCCCTGGGTGCGCAACTGCCGCAGACCACGCGGCCGGTGACACCGCTCTCGAAGTTGTATCCGGCCACGCACATGTCCGGCGACGGCTGCCGCGACGTGAGGTCGTTGCCGCCGGACACTTGCCCGAACACGTTGATGAACGGCGAGAACCCGGCATAGCTGTGCGCGAGTTCGAGCACGTGCACGCCCTGGTCCAAAGGTGTGGAGCCCGCGCTGCAATCGATGAAGCGCACCTCGCCGATGCCGCCGTCCGCAACAATCTGTTTCAGCTCCATGTTCTGCGCGTGGAAGTGGAGCTGCGTGTTCACGCAGAACTTGGTCTTCGTGGTTTTGCACAGTTCGTTGAGTTGCTTCCAGTCCTCGCCCCAGAGAGCGATGGGCTTCTCGACGATCACCGCGGGCACGCCCGCATCGGACGCCAAGGTCATGAGCGGCACGCGCAGGCCGGGGATGGTGGTGATGTGGAGCACGTCCGGCTGCTCTTTGTCGAGCATCTCGTGGACGTCAGTGTAGCGCGACTCGATGCCGAACTCGTCGCCGAACGCGTTGAGCCGTTCCTCGTCGAGGTCGCAGATGCCGACGATCTGGCCGCGCGTGACGTGCTGGTAGCCTCGGGCGTGGCCCTTTTGCCGGTTGCCGCAGCCGAGGAATGCGCACTTGAACATGGTGGTCTCCTTGTGGAGGGATGCGAAGGACGGCGCGCCGCCAGGTCCATGATGGCGCACCAGGGACACCTGAATCCGCGGAAGCATCGCAGAATCCATCGCGTGATTCAACCCCGCAAGCCCCCGCCGCCCGGCTCGCGTTGACGCGCCCGCGGCCGGCTGATATAGTCACTCTCACGGCGCTTGGAGCGCTACAATCGCGTAAAACCCCGGCCAACGGAGCACCATGTCCGCCACATACGACATCATCGATCTCGTCGAGCGCCACCAGCGCTTTCTCATCAGCACCCACGTGCGGTCCGACGGAGACGCGCTCGGATCCGAGATGGCCGTGTACCGCGTCTTGCGGTCGCTTGGTAAGCAGGTGGAGATCGTCAACGATGGCGCGGTGCCGCGGGTGTTCCAGTTCCTGGACCCGGACCGCGTGATCGTGTCCGATCCGTCCAAAGCCACGATCCGCGCGGACGCGGCGCTCGTGCTCGACGCGACGTCGCTCGACCGCATCGGCAAGGCCGCGGATTGCATTCTAGAGGACGCGACCATCGTCAACGTCGACCACCACGTGTCGAACGAGAACTTCGGCGCGATCAACTTGGTGGACCCAGGCGCGTGCTCGACGGGCGAGATCGTGTATCGCATCCTGCGCGAGGCCGGCGCGGACGCGCCGCTGCCGGCGCTCGAAGCGCTCTACGTGGCGATCATCACCGACACCGGCCGCTTCACCCACGGCAACACCACGCCCGAGGCGCTGGAGGCTGCGGCGAGCCTCGTGCGCGGGGGCGTGGACCCCGGCAAGATCGGCCGGCTCGTGTACCAGAACGACCCCGTGGCCCTCAGCCTGCTGCGCGCCAAGACCGGAGCGACGCTCGAATTGTTCGAGGACGGCCAAATCGCGGCCATGCACATGACCCGGGGAATGCTCGCGGAGACCGGCGTGGACCCCATGGACACGCAGGAGTTCTCCGACATGCCACGCGCGCTCGAAGGCGTCGAGGTCGGCGTGCTCTTCCGCGAACTCGACGAGCCGAACAAGGTGAAGGTGAGTTTCCGCAGCAAGGGCCAGGTCGACGTGAACGCGATCGCACAGCGCTTCGACGGCGGCGGCCACGTGCGGGCGGCCGGGTGCACGGTGGACGGGACGTTGGATTCCGTGAAGGCGGCAGTCGTGGCCGCGCTCGCCGCCGCGGTGAGGCAGCCATGAGCGACGACACACCCGACTTCGACAGCACGCTGGAAATGACCAAGGCCCGCGTCGAGCTGGAGCGCGGGCTGGGCGCGGACGTGTTCCCGTACGAAGCGCCGAAGATCGAGTCGAAGGAGGATCGGCTCGAAGCGCTGCGCAACGAATGCCTGGGGTGCACGAAGTGCAGGCTGCACCAGAACGCGCAGAACCTCGTGTTCTCCGATGGCACGCCGGAGACCGGCCTCATGTTCGTGGGCGAGGGGCCGGGCCGTCACGAGGACGTGCAGGGCATCCCGTTCGTCGGCGCGGCGGGGCAGTTGCTCACCAAGATCATCGAGGCCATCGATTGGCGCCGCGAGGACGTGTACATCTGCAACGTGGTGAAGCACCGGCCGCCGAACAACCGCACCCCGCAGCCGGACGAGATCGAGGCCTGCAAGCCGTACCTGCTCAAACAAATCGAGATTGTGCAGCCCAAGGTGATCGTCGCGCTGGGCAAGATCGCGGCGCAGGCGCTGCTGGAGACGAATGAGGGCATCACGCGCCTGCGGGGCCGGTTCTACGACTTCATGGGTGCGCAACTCATGCCCACCTTCCACCCGTCCTACCTGCTGCGCAACGAGCAAGCCAAGCGCCCCACGTGGGAAGACATGAAGCAGGTGCGCGACGCGCTGAAGTGATAGTCGCCGCGCCCGCCAGGGGGCGGGCTTGCGGGGCGAGAAGTTTGGGCTCGATCTTCCCGCATGCTGGCGCATGCGGCTACGGCCGCGCCCGCCTTCTGCGCATGCTCACCCCATGAGCGCGGCCACGTCGGCCGGCCGCGGCATGGCCGGCTGCGCGCCCAGCTTGGTGCACGCGCAGGCGCCCACCGCGTTCGCATAGCGCGCGGCCGAGAACAGGTCGGCGCCTTCCGCGATGCGCAGCGCGAGGCCGGCGGTAAACGCGTCCCCGGCCGCGGTCGTGTCCACCGCGTCGACTGCGAACCCGGGCACGTGCTCGACGCGGTCGGGCGTGGCCACGAGGCAGCCCTTGTCGCCAAGCTTGAGCACTGTGGCCTTGGCGCCCTTGGAGAGGATCTCCCGCGCCGCCCTCTCTGCTGAGGCTGCATCGACCACGGCCACGCCGGTGAGCGCCTCGGCCTCGGTCTCGTTGGGCGACACCAGGTCGGCTTTGGCGAGGATGCGGTCGGGGCACTCGACCGCCGGGCCGGCGTCGAGCACGCTCGTGACGCCATGCTCTGCGGCCAACTCGAACGCGCGCTCCACCACCGGCAGCGGCGCCTCGAACTGCGTGATGAGCGCGTCGGCCTCCGCCAGCACCGGCGCGAGCGCGTCGAGGTCCTCCGGCGCCATCTCCATATTCGCGCCCGGCGCGACGACGATGCTGTTGTTGCCAGACTCGAAGATGGTGATGAGCGCCACGCCCGTGGGCGCGGCGGGATCGACGCGGAAAGGCGTCGTATCGATGCCTTCCTTGCGCAAGTTGTCCAGCAACTGCTCGCCAAACGGATCCGCGCCGACGCGGCCGGCCATGACGGTCTTGGCGCCGAGCCGCGCGGCCGCGACCGCCTGGTTCGCGCCCTTGCCGCCGGGGATCATCTGGAAGCCGCGGCCGAAGAGCGTCTCGCCTTCCCGGGGCAGGCGTTCGCACTGCACCACGAGGTCCATGTTCACGCTGCCAACGACGACAATGGTAGGCATAGGAGGCTCCTCAGTTTCGATTGGGGATTTGCGATTGCCGATTGGCCCCAGCGATTAGATCCGAAACGCGCGCTGCTCGCCGGCCAGGATATCGGCGGCGTACTCGACGATCAACTGCGCGGCGTGGCCCGCACCTTCGCAGAGCGCCACGTCGATGGTGATCGCCCGCTCGCGGTTGGCCTCGACCCAACTGGCCGTAATCTCCCGCACGAAGCCGTCGCCGGGCTCGCCGCGCTTGCCGAAGTAATGCGAGTCGATTCGCTCGACCAGATCCTCCGCGTCCAGGTCGTCCTCGCCCGCGGCGAACCGCTCCAGCAGCTCGCCGCGCGAGGTGAACAGCACGTCCACCCTGCCTGCCTCCGCGCCGGGGCAGACCAGGATGAGATCGTTGCCCTTGGCGCGGGGCGCCTCGCGCACGTGCACTTGCCGCTGCGTGTTGAAACGGGGCTCATGCTCGCGGATGCGCTGCGCCTCCCGCACGAGCGCGTCCAACTCGGTCGCGGTCTCCTCGATCTCGACGTCGCGCAGTGCGTCGAGGATGCCTTGCGTCTTTTCGTCGCGCTCGGCGGTTGCGGCGAAGTATTGGTTCACGCGGGAGCGCAGGTTCTTGGCCTTGCCTACGTAGATCACCTCGCCGCCCGCGTCCTTCATGAGGTACACCCCCGGCGCTTCCGGCAGCGAGCGGAGGAACTCGCGGTCGAACGCGTACGGCGCGAAGTCGACTTCCTCGACCTCCACGTGCTGGCACGCTAGCGCGTCGGCGATGGTCTTGATGCCTTGCTTGGCGAGGAGGTCGAGCACATGCGTGAACGCTTCAACAACGATGGCCAAATCCGACTCCGCGCGGCGCACCTCTGGACAGGCGATGCCAAAGCGCGCGGCGAGCGCCTGCACGGTGCGAATACGCTCGCCAGGAGCAAGCTGATCCATGAGCGCGAAGAGCGACAGGTCGGGCTCCGTGACCGGTTTTCCAATGCTCGGCACGTGCGCGTCGAACAGGGCGAGCAGCGGCCGCGCGTCGGGCGCGACCCAGACCGTCTGTTCGCCAAAGGAACGGAGCTTCTTGAGCGCGGACGGCAGCTTGCGGCCGCGGTAGAGGCTCGCCAGGGTGAGGCCGGTGAGGCGCGTCGCGTCCGGCGCGAGCGGCGCGTCGGGCTTGATGCTCAGGCGCAGCGCGTCGCCGAGCCGGCCGGCATGGAGCCGCCGCGCGGCCAGCTCGACCACGACCGGCGCTCCTCGATCGGACGGGACGCGTAGCACATGCACGATCGTGAACGGGGTCTGGCTCAGTTCTCGTGTCGCAAGCTTGGGCGAGGCGACGCGCCAGAAGCCGTGCTCGTCGACCACGAATTGCGGGTCGCCCGCGACCGCGCCCTCGACGAGCCGCCGGCACACCGCGTCGCTTGCGCCCGACACGTGGAGCAGCTCCTCCACGAGCGTGCGCTAAGGCACTCCGTGCGTGTGCCGGCGGAGGAAGGCGAGGATTTGCGATTTGATGGGGTTGATGCTGGGCATTGTGGATGGGGGCCAAAGGGATCGGCGCATCATACCGCGCGTCCCTGGCGGCGGCCAGTCCCGCGGCCATCACACGGCGATGCAGCTCCCAGCCGGCGGGCCGCGGGAGCCTCCCTTGACTACACGTTAGCGCTGGGATAGCATGTGAATCTTGGTTAGCACTATGTACAGCGCATGATGGGCGATAGGCCCATGTCTGGAGAGTTCCATGTCCGTACTTGTGGTGGGCTCTATCGCCCTGGACAGCGTTGAGACGCCGCACGGCAAAGTCGAGGACGCGCTCGGCGGGTCCGCGGTCTACTTCTCGTATGCCGCGAGCTTCTTCGCGCCGGTGCGCCTCGTCGGCGTGATCGGCGAGGATTTCCCCGATTCCTTCAGGCAGATCTTCGATGGCCGAGACGTGGACTTGCGCGGCCTCGAAGTGACGGACGGCAAGACGTTCCGCTGGTCGGGCTCCTACGAAGGCGCGATGAACGCGGCCGAGACCAAGTGGACGGAACTCAACGTGTTCGGCGAGTTCGATCCCAAGGTGCCGGACGCGTTCCGCGATTCGCCGTTCGTCTTCCTGGCCAACGGCGTGCCCGCGGTGCAGAAGAAGGTGCTGGAGCAAGTCGACCAGCCCAAGTTCGTGGTCGCGGACACGATGAA